>DATDOR010000435.1:0-10132 GCA_035293165.1 Anaerolineales bacterium
GATCCGGCTGGGGCGCATATCCAGGCGCGGGTCGGCGAAATCCTGGAGCAGATTCTTGAGCCGGGCGTTGCGCTGCGCCGTCCGTCCGAGCGCGGCCTCGGAGTTGAAACTGATGTTGCGGAACACGCCTTGCAGTTTCTCGACGTTCGCTTCTTCGATCCTGGCGAGGGCGATGTCAATGATCTCCCCCAGGTTGGTCTCGTTGCGCTGGTTGTACAGCGAATAGTAATCCGTCCCGCCGGGGAGTTTGAACCTCTCCCGATCCATCCGGCGACGCACGCGTTCTTCGTCCCCGCCGAACTGCTCCTGGTACTCCGCATAATGGTCGCGCCACGCATCGGAGACATACTTCAGGAAGAGCATGACGAGGATGTAATTCTTGTACTCGGACAGGTCTACCGTGCCGCGGAAGGTGTCACACGCTTTCCAGAGGATGGCGTTGATTTCGTCCTGGTTGATGGGGGGAGGGGTTGGCATGGTTTTATTTTAATCGAAAATCCTTCGGTTCTGGAAACTGGCTGGAGAAGTGCTGTTTTAACCGCCCTTAATTTGACACGTTTGTTCTATTCCGATAAGATCAAAGCACCTCGATCTCAGGAGCTACCTATGTCATCTTTCCCCGGATTCCCCAAAGAAGCCCTAAAATTTTTCAAAGACATCCAAGAAAACAACAACCGCGAATGGTTTGAAGCGAACAAATCCAATTACCTCACCCACGTTCAAGAACCTGCTGTCGAATTCGTCATTGCCCTCGGCGCCCGCCTCCAGGCAATTTCACCGGATATTCAATTCGACACCGCGACCAACGGCTCTGGATCGGTCATGCGAATTTACCGGGACACCCGTTTCAGCAAAGACAAAACCCCTTACAAAGATTGGCTCAGCATCGGCCTTTGGGGAGGCTCCAAGAAAAACCACCACTCCGGCGTCTATTTCGGCTTCTCGTCCGACGGAGGCGGGATACACATTGGCAGCCATGAGTTTTCCAAAGAATTTCTCGCAGCGTACAGGAGCGCAGTCGCTGGCGTAATCGGTGAAGAATTACAAACTGCGCTCGATCAGATTGGCGAAGGCTTCACTGTGCGAGGTGAAAAACTAAAAACCGTCCCGAAAGAATTCCCTGCCGATCACCCGCGTGGTGAACTACTCAAACACAAATCCCTTTACGTCAGCGCGCCGCCATTTTCCGCTTCCGATATCTATAGCCCTGAACTGGTCGAAATGTGCGTGAAATACTTCCGAAAAGCCCTTCCTGTTCACCGGTGGATGGTAAAAGTTGGAGAGGCCCGCTCTTAAATGTGCCTGGCTACACGCAAAATACGGGAACTTACTCTTCCTCCCAAGCATTCGCCATTAATAATTGGTAACTACTCAGCCAACAAGGGGATTAGCCCATTCTCTCTTAGCCTGAGCAGTTACAATCATTGACAATTCTCAATTAACCGTTATTAACCCTCCCATCCCGCAACACCAAGATCTCATCCACAAACTCGTCCACCAGACTATCATGCGTCGCCATCAGCATGGTCATGTTCTGCGACTTGACGAGGGATTGAAACAGATCGAGGATTTCCAGCGACGTTTCCGAGTCCAGTTCCCCGGTCGGTTCGTCAGCCAGGATCAGGCGGGGGGCGTTGGCAAACGCGCGGGCAATCGCCACCCGTTGCTGCTGGCCGCCGGACATCTCATGCGGGCGGTGATGCGCCCACTTCCCCAGGCCGACTAAATCCAGACAATACATCGCCCGTTCCTTCCGTTCATCACGGGATTTTTTCGCCAACCGCAGGATTAACTCCACGTTTTCGTATGCGGAAAGCGTCGGGAGCAGCCCAAATGCCTGGAAGATGAACCCCACTTCTATCCGCCGCCAATCGGTCAATTCTTTTTCTCCCATTTCGGACAAACTACGCCCATAAACCGTCACCGACCCCGCCGTGGGCTGATCCAAACCGCCTACGCAGTTCAACAAGGTTGTCTTCCCGCTCCCCGACCGGCCTTTGAGCGCAACAAAACGGCCCGCTGGGATGGTCATATCAATCCCGCGCAGCGCACGCACCGCGTTGGAACCGGACAGGTACGTCCTTTCGAGTTGGTTAAGTTCGATTGCAGTATACGTACTCATTTTCTCAGCCATTTGTCCAGCCACCCCCTGATCCCGCGCTGAACCTGAACTTTTGCCTGCATCTGCGAATCGTCTCCGGCCTCGATCTCCTGACCATCTGCCTCTACCGGACGGATGAGTACCCCACCATCCACCATCTCCATCCGCACGCGCCCCTGAATGTTGAGCGCGGCGCGGTAGGCTTTGGGCACTTGCAAACGTCCGGCGGAGTCCAGCAGGACAAGTTCCTCGAAATGTTCTTCATGATGAGGCTCATCAGGATGGCCTTTGGGGAAGTGTTCCGTCTTTGGACGCGGTTTGCGTCGGGTTTCGCTGGCTACTTTCCCATCGCGAATCGCCATCACCCGGTGAACGCGCCGGGCGAGGCCAGGGTCATGGCTGACGATCAGGATCGTCACACCTAATTCCTGGTTGAGCGATTGAAAAGCCTGGTAGACGGTCAGGGCGGTCTCGGAGTCCAGTTCGCCGGTCGGTTCATCGGCAAGTAGGATGGAGGGGTTATTTGCCAGGGCGACGGCAATGGCCACACGCTGCTGTTCTCCGCCGGAAAGCTGGCCGATGTAATACTTCTTCCGGGCGGCAAGGCCAACAAGTTCGAGCAGTTCCCCCGCGCGCTGGTGCACTCGCCGGCCGCCCACCCCGGCCAGGATCATAGGTAGTTCGACATTTTCTTGCGCGTTCAGGTAGGGGATGATGTTCCGCGAGCCTTGCTGCCAGACAAAGCCCACTTCCTCCCGGCGATACCGGTTGAGCGCGGCATTGGACATCTTCAACAGATCATGCCCATCCACCACAACTTGCCCTGCGGAGGGCCGCACCAATCCACCCAACACATTCATCAACGTGGATTTCCCGCTCCCGCTTGCACCCACAATCCCCATCAATTCCCCGCGTTGGACGGTTAAATCCAACCCCTGCAAAGCCACCACTTCCAGGTCGGCGACTTTGAAGATTTTGACGAGGTTTTCACATAGAATAATTGGCTCCATCATCATACCGTCTGGCCCAACTTAACCGCCTCAAACACCTTCATCCTGCGGAGTAACCCCCCTAACACCGCCAATGCACCGCCAAACAACAGCACAAACAGCCCGGCAATCTGCCAGACCGCGCCCCAGGAAATTTCCACCAGATAGGGTGGGATCAGCGCTGAAGCCGTCGCCCCAATCTGCAAATAGGGGATAAACCGTTCGCTGACCCATATCCCTGTGGCTGTTCCTAAGACCAGCCCGGTCAAGATCAGAAAACCCAATTCACACGCTACCCACACCCCCATCTGTCTTTGTGATAACCCTACCGCCCGCAAAATCCCCAACTCGATGAACCGCCGCCGGAACGAAAACAGGGCATACATGAAATAACCCAGCACCGTCACCAACGCTGAGGCCATAAACCCAACCGACAACAAACCAAACAAGCCTTGCCGTTCCGGACGAACCTGCTCCTTCGCAATCTCCGTGTACGGTTCATTCCAACGCCAGGTAAACAGTTTCTGGTCCCACAACCAATCACCAAATGCCTCTTCGTCAAAATCAGAAGACGTTCGTAACCAGACATTGTAGGCCGATTCGCTCCCTGCCGATGTAAATAGCGCATCGAGGTTGCCAATGAATAACGCCCCATCCTCTTCGGGATACCAGGTCGGGAAATAATCCACGCCACCCACGATCTGGGTATTCAACTGGACAACCCCTTCGGAGAGGCGCACATCCAGCCGGAAAAAGTCGCCTACGCGCAAACTGTTCGATGCAAGAAAATGATTAGACACCAATAGCGCGTCCGGCGAGGTAGCCATCGCATTGAGCAATGACCCCAACCGGTAACGGGCAAAGTCATAACGCCAAAAGGCAACGGATCCAAAAGTAGACCGGTCAATTCCCAAATACATGCCATTTATCGTCCGGCCACCGACAGAAGTTGTCGCCAGATACGTCCCCACGCGAGTCGCCGCGGTCACTCCGGGGAAGGTTTCATACTCAGATACCGGCAAAAAAATAGCTGTTTCGCGAGTTTCCGTGGCCGCATTGGGGTTGAATGGATTTCCCCCGGCAAACATCGGAACGCCTGGCCCGGTCAGGTTGACATCCCCGCCTACCTGGTATAAATGGTCATCAAACAACTGAAAATCCATCGTCTGCGCGAGAGAAGCTGTAAAGACGGACAGGCTGACCGTCAGGGCAAGCAAGACGAGCGGAGTTGCGTACAACCGGGGCGTCCGCGCCAGTTGCTGAACGGCCATTAACACGCCCACACTGTCCGTGTGGAATAACAACCACCGTAAGCCTTCCATCAACAAAGGCAATACCCGCAAAAAGAGCAATGCCACCGCGAACACCGTCAAGGCGGGGAGCAAAAGCAACAGAGGATTTTGAAAAGGATCATCCCCCGCAGACGCGCTCGCCGCTGCCTCACCGACCACGAGCAGGGAACCTTGCTCCTGAAGGAGATAAAACCCGTACCCCGCGGGGATGAGCAAGAGGACATCCAACCACGCTCGCTGCCACCACGGGCGAGTCACAGACCGCGCCTGTTCTTGTTTATAGGTGATGATCGTATCCCGCGAAGCCGAAAGGGTAGGGATCACCTGTGCGGCCAGTGCCAGGCCCATAGCCAGTAATCCCGCGCGGACGGATTCGGGGGTGAGTGCCACGCGCAAGAAGGTATCTGCTGAAAAATCGAGAAAACTTTGGGCACGCCCCATTAACTGTGTAAACAACAAACCAATTCCTGTTCCAATCAGCCAGGCCATTAACCCCATCAGAAGCCCTTCAAACACGGCAATGCCTACCACCTGACCGGGGGTGGCACCGCGGCTTCTCATCACGGCGATCTCGTTCCGGCGTTGCTCCACCGCCAGGCCGACGATCAATGCAATGAACGCCAGGATCAGGATCACGATGGGAACGTCGTAAGCGGTCAGAAGTAGGGTTAACCGCTGAACGGTGCTGCGGTACCCCTGCATGGGTTCCACAGGCGAGACCGCCGACGCGGCAAAGGGTAAAAGGGAATCAACATTGACCTCCGCCTTTCTTGCGCCAGAGGTCAACCGGTTGACATCGGCAGTCCCAACCTGACTGCCATCGAGCACCAAATACCAAAGTGCATAATAGACTTCTCCAGAAAGCGAAGGGGCCAGACGTGCCGTAAATGTCTCTTCGGGTACGAATAACAGATCATCGAAGGACTCAAGACGGAAGAACCAAAATTCATCTTTGGAGTCCAAAGGGCGCCATACCCCTGCAATTTCCAGTGGAAAATCATTGCGAATTGCGGACGCATTGTTATGGTCGTACAGGATGTAGCGATCCCCTACCTGCACGCCCAATTCCGTCGCCATCGCTTCCGAAACCAGCACCTCTACTAACCCATTGGGTGATGGGCCGGCGGGTGTGGGAAAATGGCCCTCGATAATTTCGACGTGATCGGCAATGTTTTCTGTCGTAGCAAAATAAAAGTATCCCAGGGCAGTTTTATCGCTGCTGTAATCTTCGGTGTCCGCTGGATATAATCGAAAATTGTTAGATTCGATATGGCGCGTCATCAGCGATAACGGTAAACCCAGATCACGCGCCCCATCTTGATGCAAATAAGTATCCAATTTGGAAATGTCTTCCCACTCGATGGCCCCTTTCCAGGCCCCTACATAGTTGTACATATATGCGAAGGGTGGGCGGATAATATTGGCCGATTGGGTGCTTAACCGCTCCGTCAAGATACGATAACTGACGGCATCCGCATACAGAGGCACCGTGGTGATCAGGGCGACAGCGACGATCAATCCTACCAGGGTTGCTGCGGTCAGCCCACGCTGCGCCCACAGACGTTTGAAGGTAAGAATGAAGATGGCGAAAGTGCGAAAGAAGAAAGACATAAGAACCCTTTACGTCATTGTCCTACCACCACTTCCCCCTCTTGGACACCATCCAAAATTTCCACGCGGTTATCCCCCTCAATGCCTAATGTGACATCCACACGGCGCTGGTTCCCTTGATCATCTTGCACGACCACAAACTTCCGTCCGTTAAAATCGCGGATCGCGGCAGGAGAAAGCCATAGGACATTATCACGTTCGGCTATCAGAATAGTGATGGAAACGCGGTCGCCAACTGTGAACGAAACGACCAGGTCCAGGTCGTCAAATGTGATCCGGGTAGATTGATCTTCGTCGTCCCTTGACCCGCTACCAAAGGGATAAGGGAGTTGGCGGATATAGCCGCTAAATACTTCCCCCGGCCGGGAGGCAAGCGCAATCGTGACAGGCATCCCTTGCTCCATCCCCTCCATGCGAGAGGGCTGGATATTCACGCTGATTTCGAGCAAGCCCAAATCCGCCACGCTGCCTGCCTGCTCATAGGCCGACACCGCACGGCCAGGGGATATATTCAACGAGATGATTTGGCCGTTAAATGGCGCCGTAAGCTGGGCACTGGCAATGGCCTGTTCGATTTCAGCAACTCGAAGTTCCGCTTGCTCTACGTCCGCGCGCAGGGCAGGATCAATCGTGCTGGTCAGTTCTTTCAGCTCCAATTGAGCGAGGGAAAGGAGGATGGTTAAACGATCAATCTGGTATTGCTGTTGGAGAGTGGGAAAATCTCCAGCCTGGGCACGCGCAAAATTCAGGTCCAGTTGAGCCAGAGAAATGTTTAATTCCATGCGCTGTTGGTCAATCGCCAATTGAGTCTCTGTCGTCCTTAGTCGGGTTTGGGCAATATCCAATGCGGCTTGAGCCTGGATCAATTCTTCTTCCAAAGGGGTGGTATCCAGAGTTGCAATCACATCCCCTGCCTGTACGGTGCTATTTCGTTCAAAATAAACTTCTCTGACCACCCCGCTAATGGAGAAAGACAAGGGTGCGTCAACGAGCGGCACAACCCGCCCGTTGACGGTTTGTTCATAGATGACATCGCCGCGTTCAACGACATAGGTTGGCTTGGAAGCTACAACGGCCGTTGGGATAGGGGTTGGTTCATCTGCAGGCCCAGTGCGCCGGCCGGCAGCCGGGTTGAGCGAGCTACAACCTGCAACCAGAGTAAAAAGCGCAACAAGCAGTGGGAGGAAAAACGTTCTCATCTTGCAAACGAATGCTCGTTTTGGGAGCGATCCCAACCATTTTACCTTTTTTGTGTGATAATGGGAGAGTGTTAGAAAAGATTAACCCTCCTCAATCCGGGCAATCTTTCCCAATCGGCGCAACCGTGACCCAGCAGGGAGTCAATTTCTGTGTCTTTTCTAAAAACTGCACTGGTGTTGACTTGCTGCTTTTCGATCATCATGCCGATTCCAGACCATCCCACGTCATCCAACTCGATCCACAAAAGAACCGCACGTTTTATTACTGGCATATCTTTGTTCCTGATCTAAAACCCGGTCAACTCTATGGCTACCGTGTTCATGGCCCCTACGACCCTGCACAAGGCCACCGGTTTGACGCCTCCAAGCTATTGATAGACCCCTACACCCGCGCAGTTGCCTATGGGAATGAATATGACCGGGAGGCCGCGAATCGGCCAGGGGATAATACCGGCAAGGCCATGAAAAGCGTCGTTGCAGACATGCAAGGCTATGATTGGGAAGGCGATAAACGCTTGTGCCATCCTTTTTCACAAACTCTCATCTATGAAATCCATGTCGGTGGCTTTACCCGGCACTCAAGTAGTATGGTGGAACCTGCTAGACGCGGCACCTATGCGGGTGTCATGGAAAAAATTCCATACCTTAAATCTCTTGGCATCACCTCGGTCGAACTCCTGCCCATCCAACAATTTGACCCTCAGGATGCGCCAAACGGCTTGCCCAACTATTGGGGCTACCAGCCCATCGCCTTTTTTGCCCCACACCGGGGATATTGCCAAAGTGATGATCCACTCGCCCCGATCCATGAATTTCGGGATTTAGTCAAAGCCTTGCACAAAGCGGGACTGGAAGTCATCCTGGACGTTGTCTTCAACCACACTGCCGAAAGCGACGAGACAGGTCCAACGCTCTCCTTTCGGGGGCTGGAAAACCGTGCGTATTACATCCTCCAGCCATCGAATCAGGCTATCTACGAAAACCACAGTGGAACAGGCAACTCGATCAAAGCCAACCACTCCGTCGTCCGCCGCCTGATCGTTGATTGTCTCCGTTATTGGGTCACAGAAATGCACGTGGATGGTTTCCGGTTTGATCTCGCTTCCGTCATGGCGCGGGATGAGTACGGCCAACCGCTCCGCGATCCACCCATCCTATGGGAGATTGAATCCGACCCTATCCTCGCCGGAACCAAAATCATTGCCGAAGCCTGGGATGCAGCCGGACTTTACCAGGTTGGCTCATTCATCGGACACCGCTGGGCGGAATGGAACGGGCAATTCCGGGATGATGTTCGCCAGTTTGTGCGGGGTGACAACCATACCGTGCGAAATCTTGCCGCGCGCATCGTCGCGAGTCCCGATTTATACCCCCAACCGGATCGCGAGCCCAATCGCTCGATCAACTTCGTCACCTGCCACGACGGGTTTACCCTGCGCGATCTGGTATCCTATAACCACAAACACAATGAAGCCAATCGCCAAAACAACCAGGATGGCGCGAATGAAAACTTCAGTTGGAATCACGGCGCAGAAGGCAAAGCGAACGATCCATCCATTCTCACCCTCCGCCGCCAACAAATGAAAAACTACCTGGTCATTTTGCTCATGTCCCAGGGAACGCCCATGCTGTTGATGGGCGACGAAATCAGTCGCACGCAAAACGGCAACAACAATGCCTATTGCCAGGATAACCCGATCAGTTGGATGGACTGGTCTCTCACCAACACCCATGCTGATCTGTTGCGCTTCACACGAAATCTGGTGTGGTTCACCCAAAGCCTGCATATCCTTCGACAGGAACAATTTCTCCGTTATGAACCCATCCCTGGCATTCCCTGGCTAGAAAACAACGGATCGCACGCGGGTATTCTAACCTGGCACGGAATCCAACTCGACCAACCGGATTGGAACGACTGGTCTCACACCCTGGCCTTCACGCTCCAGGATCCGACCAGCTCCGAATATCTTCACGTGATCTTGAATGCTTATTGGGAACCCTTAACGTTTGAGTTGCCAACCCTGCCCACTGGAAAATCCTGGTTTCGCATTGTAGATACAAGCCTGCTCAGTCCAGAAGACATCACAGAAGACGTGAGAAAATATCCTGTTCAAACGACCCATTATCCTACGATTGCCCGCACGGCGGTCATATTGCAAGCCTTCGATGAACAAACCCAGGAGACAATATGACAGAAACCATTGGCTTTATCGGCCTTGGCATTATGGGCCGGGGCATGGCCCACAACCTGCTTAAGAAAGGGTTTGATGTAACCGTCTGGAACCGCACACCTGACAGAATGGATGAATTCGTCAAATCAGCTTCCTCCCCTGCTGACCTTGCCAGACAATGTGATGTGATCCTGATTTGCGTCAGCGACACTCCGGACGTGGAAGCGGTCATTTTGGGTGAAAACGGAGTGTTGCACGGGGCCAAACCGGGCAGTTTAGTCGTTGACCACAGCACGATCAGCCCTCACGCGACGAAAGAGATGGCCGCGCGCCTGCGTGAAAAAGGTGTCCCCATGCTTGATGCCCCTATCAGCGGCGGGAGCGAAGGCGCGGCAAAAGGCACGCTCTCCATCATGGTTGGTGGGGAAGAAACCGATTTCCGGCGCGCCTTGCCCGTTTTTGAAGCCTACGGGAAAACGATTACCCACGTTGGCCCGCACGGCGCGGGACAAATGGTCAAACTCGTCAACCAGATTCTCGTCGTCGTCACCGAACTGGCTGTATGCGAAGGGTTGCTTTTTGCCCAGGCAGGCGGGCTTGACCTCCAAAAGACTCTGGACGCGGTCAAAGGCGGTGCGGCTGGATCGTGGATGCTCGCCAACCGCGGCCCGCAAATGATCGCCCGCGACTGGCGCCCGGGATTTACGATTGATTTACAGCAAAAGGATTTGCGTCTGGTGCTGGAAGCGGCGGATCAGTTGGGGTTGCC
>DATDOR010000436.1:0-3307 GCA_035293165.1 Anaerolineales bacterium
CAGATAAAAAGCTGTCATCAATAAGAGCGGGATGTACAGCCAGTTCCTGCGGCGGGCGCCAATCTGGGTGTTCATAATTCCGCCTCCGATTTGAGCGTAGATCGCAGGTAAGGAATCACCAGAACAGCGACACTCAGCAGCAGCAAAATGGCAATCGAAGCCCCCCTGCCATAAAAGTTGCCGTCGAAGGTCGTCGTCCACATGTAAATCGCGGGCACATCCAGGGCAACCTGTTTGCCTGCCACCGAGATGATCAGGTCGAAGACTTTCAGCGAAATATGCCCGAGGATGATCATTGCGCTTAATGTAACCGGGCTGAGCAGCGGCAAAATGATGTAACGATAAATTTCGATTTCGGTTGCCCCGTCCACCTGCGCGGCCTCACGCAGTTCGTGAGGGATGGACCGCAACCCGCCCAGGTACAACGCCATCGTGTACCCAGACATTTGCCAGATTGCCGGGATGGCAATCGCTGCGATGCCCCATTGTGGTGTCGTGTGCCATTTGCTGATCAAGAAATCCAGCCCTAACTGGCTAAAAAGCAGGTTTAACCCGCTCAAACGATCCCCTTGCGCGGGATTCATCAGCCAACGCCAAACGACACCGGTGACGATAAAAGAGATCGCCATTGGGAAAAGGAACAAGCTACGGAAGAACGCTTCACCGCGTAACCCCTGGTCGAGCAAAATTGCCATCAACAATCCCAAGATCAAGCAGCCGCCAACGAACAAGGCCGTAAAAATAACCGTATTCCGAATATCAATCTGGAAACGCGGATCTTTGATCAGGTTGATATAGTTGTCCAACCCTGCCCAGGTATAGTCCGGCAGCAGACCTTTCCATTTACTCAGCGAAACCCGCAGAGTCCAAAAAATAAAACCATATACAAAAATAGCAATTGCCAGGATCGAAGGAGAGACCAGGGCGATAGAGAGGATGGTGTCTTTGTTTACGCGGCGCATAACGTTTCTCTATTCATGTGGAGCAAATGAACCATTCGCTCTACAAAAAACACAAAAAAAAGGGCGGGTGCTCTCGCGCCCGCCCCATTTTAGCATAATTGTCTACTTACAAGGTCCAGAACTGGAACATGCAGCAACCAGTGCGGCCTGGAAGTTCGCAATGTTGTGATCGGTCAGAAACAGACCCAGGGCGGTGTCAATCTCCGATTTCCAGGAGTCATTTGCTACCACGCCATGCGTCAGGCTGCCGACGATGGTATTGCTGGCCCAATCGTCCATGGCCGACTGCAGGTACTCATCGTACAGGCTGCGGTCGCCGTCGCTGCGGGCAGGGATCGAACCTTTGACGGGGTTGAAAGCATCCTGTCCGGCCTTGGACCCGGCAATATTCAGCCAGGCAATGGAGGCATCGCGGTGCGGTGCGCCCACCGGCAGGACGAAACTGTCCGACAGGAACTGGAAGTTCCCACCAGTGCTCGGAACGGGAACCCAACCGAAGCCATCCATCGGGGACAGGCCAAGTTCCTTGAAGTAACCTTCCGCCCAGTCACCCATGACGTTGAAGGCAGCATTGCCGTCTACAACCAACTTGGAGGCATCCTGCCATGTCAGGCTGGCCGCGTCGCTGTTGGCGTAGCCAAGAACTTTATCATAGGTTTCAAGTGCGGAGGTGACTTCGGCGCTGGCCCAGTCGGTGCTGCCATCCCATAGGCCGTTGTAGGCATCCGGGCCGAGGGAAGCCAGTAAGATGGTTTCCAGCAGGTGCATGGTTGTCCACTGTTCTCCCATTGCGAGAGGGGCATCCATTCCGGCAGCCTTCAACGCATCCATCGCGGCGAACCACTCGTCGAGGGTAGTGGGTGCAGTAATGTTGTTGTCTGCCAGAATTGTGGGGTTGTACCACAGCACGTTTGCGCGGTGGATGTTCACGGGAACTGAGTAGATATTGCCATCTTGAGAGATCAGCGGGATCAGGTTTTCGGGCATCACATCCAGCCAGCCTTCTTGTTCATACAAGAAATTGAGCGGCTCGATTTGTCCGGCAGCGACGTAGGTGCCGATTAATTCCTGCCCGGCGTGACCCTGCCAGCTATCGGGCGGGTCACTTGCCTGCAAGCGGGTAGCCAGGACGGCGCGGGCATTGGTTCCTGCGCCACCGGCAACAGCAGCATTGACAAATTCAATGTCAGGGTTTTGTGCCTTAAAAACTTCGATCATGGCGTCGAGGCCAGCCGCTTCACCGCCGCCTGTCCACCAGGAGAAGACTTCAACCTGGTTCATCGCCTCTTCGCCGCCGGTAGTTTCCTCTCCACCGGTGGTTTCTTCGCCGCCCACAGGGGCTTCAGTCGCTGCGCCACCACATGCAACTATTAACAGTGCAAGGATGACCATCAATAACCATAAGATTTTTTGACTTTTCTTTAACATTTTTTAACTCCTTCAAATGTTGAGGTTCTTAATTGGATTGGACAGTTGTATGTTTCTTCAATTTATATGATGGGCACACCTCCTTATGAAAAGGATTAATTGAAGTATCGCTCCCTTCGATGCCCCCATTATATCAGAGGGGTAACTACTCAGCCAGAGTTAAGAAGGAACCGCAAAAAAGGTGTCCGTGGGGGTATACACTCCCCACGCACACCTTTCTTGCGGGAATTCCCTAGCACCAATACCCCGGCGCAAACACCATCACAAACATTCCCACCACCTGCCAGACCGCAATCGGCGCGGGAGGTTCCATACCCACTTTATGCCTCCGATAAAACGTTTGAACGATAATGCCTCTCCAATTCCGAGGCATATTTCGTACCCAGGAATTGGACGTTTTCCCTCGCCCACTCACTGAACCGCGTCTTCCCGGCAGGTGGGGAGTTTGTCACCAATAGATTATCCATCAACCCGTTCACTTCATCGCGAGTCAAAACTACATCATTCACCACCATCCCCACCAATCGGGACAGGGATAACGCCAACCCCGGCGGTAGCGACACCACCCGCGCATGGCTCCCCACCTGCGCGTGGATGATCCGCACCAACTCTGCAAAGGTAAACGTCTCCGGACCGACGGCGTCCACGATCACGTTTTCGTCTCCGCTCCCTGCCCGGACCGCCAGCTCTGCCAAATCTTCGACAGAGATCGGCTGCAACTGGTAGTTTCCCGATCCGGGAATGACGAAGAACGGAAACCGCCGGAGCAGATAGGCGATGTTGTTGAGCAAAATATCTTCTTTGCCAAACACCACCGTCGGGCGCAGGATGGCATAGGACAGGCCGGAACTATGGAGATACTGCTCCAACACCGCCTTACCGCGAAAATACGGCAGCGTGGAATCCGGCGAGGGGTT
>DATDOR010000437.1:0-9653 GCA_035293165.1 Anaerolineales bacterium
CAGCCCACCTCACGTGCCAGATAATGTGGATTACAACTTGATTGTAAATGACCCGGCCTTTGATATATGTGGGAAAGCGAACAACGGCGAAATAGATGAGGTGTGGATTTATAATGGCCCCTATTTCGGATTTTACGAGTCCACCCTGGTCGGACCAGGCGCCTACTGGTTCAACTCTCCTCCTGTCCCCGGCCCGTGGAATTGCACCCGTTTGGTAGCTATTATGGGGCCTAGTCCCGAACGAGATATAGACTCGGCCATTCACAATTTTGGCCATCGTATGGAGTCAACCATGACTACAACCTATGGCAGTTGGCAGCAAAACAGTACCGATCATGGTTGGGAGATGTTCGCCCTGGTAGATGCCAACTCGCCAAACTACAATTACAGCGGCTGTGGCAATATCCATTATCCGCCTAACGGGGTCGTAGATTATGACTATGGAAATCTGAACCAAGCCTTGACAAACTGTGACGATTTCGCCAATTATCCCAGTCTGGGTGACCCCGTTGACACTACCATTCCTATCACTTGTACCACGTGGAATTGTGAACAAATCGGTTATCTATTTTACTGGTTTACACATCTCCCTGCGAATTCCGGATGTGATATAGATATAGTAGCCAATGATTGGTGGCTTTACTTTGCCAGCCCTGAACTGGCACTTAATCCATCGAGTGTCTGCCCGTAGACTGAAACAGCTTAAACATGATCTCTCGAATTAACTATTACTTGACTTCCCTCCTGACGTTGATCATCCAGATCAAGAACTGGCATGTCTTATGGACGCTACCGCTCACCAAAAACTTGATCATCGAACTACGAAACGGCCTCCAATTCAAAGTACATTCGCTAATGGATGTCTGGATCATCAAAGAAACCTGCCTGGATCGGGACTATGAAACACACGGTGCAGTAATCGAAGATGGGTGGACGGTAATTGATATCGGCGCGGCGGGTGGGGATTTTGCTATTTTGACCGCCCATGAGCACCCCACTGCCTGGCTGCTTGCGTACGAACCTTCGCCTGCTTCATACGCCCTTTTGCGGGAAAATCTTTCTCTTAATAGGGTTGGCAATGTTCAGACGTTTCCCCTTGCTGTCGCATCCAGGAATGGCCCGCTCACCCTTTCAACGTTTGGTGAAGCAGTTCAGTATTCTACGTCACAAAATAAACGGAGCGCATCAGATCAAAAAACGATTGAAGTGCAAGCCATTGGCCTCGAAGATGTATTTCGCACGAATGGTTTGAAACGCTGCCATTTCCTTAAAATGGATTGTGAGGGCGGTGAATTCGACATCCTGCTCAATGCCAAACCAGAGACGCTTCAACTTATTGACCGGATTTGTCTCGAATATCACAATGGTTTCACGGAATTCTCACATACTGACCTCGTCAGACACTTGCAACAAAACGGCTATCAGGTCAAAATTACTCCGAACCCCGTCCATCGATATCTGGGGTTTTTATATGCTTATCGCTAGAAACTTACAAGGCCCGAAAGGTTAAAAAAGACGTCCGTTGTGTAGTATGTATTCTTATGTATTCGAAATCTTTGAAACATCTTTTGTTCAGAAACTGATAAAAACTGTTTTGGTCAACTGTAGTATGAACACCCGAAAAAAAGGTGTGTTTGGGGGTGTACACCCCCAAACACACCTTTTTTTCGGGAATCTCGTTGTTCACACTTTCGTTGACGAATACAGAAACTGATAAAAACCTTTCGGATCTGCTGCTGAGATAGATATTTATGCAAGAACCGTCCGTTCTCGATTACATAAAATCAGTCCTTGACCCGCGCCGCCCGCGCCTCCAAATCCCGTGGGATGATCCCCATGTGAAACACGCTGATGGGGACCGGTCTCTGTCTGATTTGGGAGAACTGGCCGACGAAGAGTCAATCACGCTGCCCGAGAAAGAGACCGTGCCCTTGCGCGTGACCCCACCCCCTACTGGAGAAGAACCGATCTCTGCCGGGGAGCGTGTGGCCACCCCGGTCGTAGCCCCCTCCCTCCCGGAAACCGTTCTCCCGGTTCGCTGGCCGTTATTATCTTTATGGGCATTGGTGTTCGCGCTGTTTGGGCAAAGGACGCTGGAACCGCCGGGAAGAGATTGGGGCACGGGTGTGGCCTTGTATCTGCTCGGTGCTGTTATTCTCGTTGGAGCTCATTTCCGTAAGGAGTGGCAACTGGCTCCGTTCCCGGGTGTCCGCACCGAGCGCGACCCGCTTACTGTGCGACAAACACTGCTTATGGCGGCGGGCCTGTTGTCAGTAGCTGCGTTTTTCACATTTTCGGGAAACCGGCTCACCAGGATTAACCTGACCCTTTGGTTAGCAGCGTTGGGATGCCTGATTGGAGGGCTGTGGTTACCGGCGCGAAGCTTGCCGCAAACCGTCCGTGCCTGGATAGGAAAGGTGCGTCCCTGGCTTCCAAACCCACAACTGAATATTCACTTAACTCCCTGGATGTTACTGGTGCTCGGTGTGTTTTTGTTTTCTGCCTTTTTCCGTTATTACCGGCTGGATACTGTGCCCCCGGAGATGATCAGCGACCACGCCGAAAAACTGCTGGATGTCCAAGACGTGCTGGATGGGCGGCACAGCATTTTTTTTGAGCGTAATACTGGACGTGAGCCATTCCAGTTTTATTTGACGGCGCTGGTAGCAATTGTGTTTAACACGGGGATTTCCTTTATGAGCCTGAAGTTGGGGACGGCTACAGCCGGGATGGTAACGCTGATTTATATGTACAAACTCGGCGTGGAGATAGGCAACCGGCGCGTGGGACTTTTGGCTGCGGCGTTCACCGGAATTGCTTACTGGCCGAATGTCATCTCCCGAATTGCGCTGCGTTTTGCTCTGTATCCGCTTTTTGCCGCGCCGGCATTGTATTATCTGATACGCGGGATGCGCCGCCAGAGCCGCAATGATTTTATCCTGGCTGGGGTTGCGCTTGGCCTGGGGTTACATGGATATAGTTCGTTCCGGGCGATACCAGTGTTGGTTGTGATTGCTGCCGGGTTGTTTGCTTTGCACCATTTTTCTGTACTGCAAAAGCCCTGGTTTTGGATCGGGTTCTCCAGCACGGTGATCGTTTCTGTGGTTATTTTCCTGCCATTGCTGCGGTACATCACCGAGACACCGGAGCAGCGGAACGCTTTTTCGTACCGCTTCATGACCCGCGTTTCTGGGATAGAGAATCCCCTGCCTGCCCCGGCGGGGCAGATTTTCCTGAAAAACCTGGGGCGCGGGCTGGCGATGTTTGGCTGGGATGACGGCGAAACGTGGCCCCACTCCGTCACTCATCGCCCTGCGCTGGATGTGGTTTCAGCAGTTTTATTCCACCTGGGTGTCATACTTGTGCTGGTGCGATATGTACAGAAGAGAGACTGGCTGGACATTTTCTTGTTGGTCTCTATCCCAATTCTGATGCTGCCTTCCATCCTTTCTCTGGCTTTTCCTGGTGAAAACCCCTCACTGAACCGTCCGGCGGGAGCGTATGTGCCGGTATTCCTGATCCTGGCTCTGTCTTTGGATGGGTTGATGCGTGCCCTGGAAAAAGGCTTACATGGCAAACGAGGTACACAATTCGCCTGGGGGCTGGCGCTCCTCTTGTTTTTCTGGGCCTCCAGTCAAAATTATGATCTGGTTTTCCGACAATATTTTCGTTCGTACCGACTTTCTTCGTGGAATACGACGGAGTTGGGGAAAGTAATTCGCGGATACATCAGCTCAGGCATAGGGGATGAAAATGGCGTCTGGATTGTGGGATATCCACACTGGGTGGATACCCGTCTGGCGAGTATGATCGCCGGGTACCCCCATATGGATTTTGGCGTAATCCCGGAGGAGATGCTCAGTCGCAGTGAGGGGTATCCAGGCCCGAAAATGTTCCTGCTTCACCCGCAGGCTTTCGACTCGATCCAAACCTTACAAACGGTGTATCCCGGCGGCGTATTAACGCCTTATGAATCGATAGTGGAGACGAAAGATTTTTGGATATACTTTGTGCCGGGTACAGTACCTGCCAATACAACAACACCCTAAACATTGGATATTTTCTGAGATTATGCAAACACCTTCTGATTTTGATTCTCAAGAACACACACCTGGTGAACAGCCTGATTTTTTCGAACCGGCTGTTCCCATGCAAGAAGAAGCCCCCCTTCAAGATAGTCGTCCCGCGATAGATCGTGCCTGGGGAATTGAACTGCTGGTTCTCCTCCTGATCCTGGCTCTTTCTGCTTTTTTCCGTTTTCGCGGCATCAGCTGGGATGAATTTCAATATCTACATCCGGATGAGCGTTTCTTAGGTTTTGTTGAGAATGATATTGAGCCTGTTAAAAGTCTTGGGGAATATTTCGATACCGCCAATTCCACTTTGAACCCTGCCAATCGAAACCACAGTTTTTTTGTGTATGGCACGCTGCCCATTTTCCTGTTGCAATATGTCATGGAGTGGGTTGATAAGCCGGGTTACGGCAACGTTGGTTTAGTAGGTCGCCCGCTTTCCGGCCTGTTTGATTTGGCAACTATTGTGATGTTGTATCTCATCGCGAGCAAATTGTTCAACCGGCGGGTGGGTCTCTTAGCTGCAGCATTTTCGGGTTTTGCCGTTCTGCAAATCCAGCTTTCTCACTTTTTTACGGTAGACATCTTCGCCAACTTCTTCATCTGGCTCGCCCTCTATTCCGCCGTCGTCATCGCCAAATCAGCAAACCAACAAACTACCCAACCAACAAACCAACAAACCAACATTCTCCAATCCATCCTCCTCCTCCCAAACCATCCCGCGTTCGTCCCCTCGCTCCTGTTCGGCATTTTTTCCGGGATGGCGCTTGCTTCTAAGATCAGTGCATACCCAATTGTGTTGATGCTTCCTTTCGCTGCGGGGATTAACCTGCTGCGTCAGCCGAAAGAGGAACGAATCCCCCGGGGCATTGAAATGGCTGTCCTCATGGCCTTTGCAGGGGTTTTGTCCCTGCTCGCTTTCCGCATTTTCCAGCCCTACGCCTTTACCGGGCCGGGGTTTTTTGATGTGACCCTCAACCCCGAATGGGTCGAAGCAATGAAGAGTTTACAAAACTTACTCCAGCCCTCCATTGGCTATCCGCCGGCCGTCCAATGGATTGACCGCCAGGTTTGGTTTTCCGGGTATAACATCACGGCGTGGGGGCTGGGCTGGCCGCTGGGTCTCGCCGCCTGGATCGGGATGTTGTGGATGGGCTGGCGAATCTTCCGCAAACGGGATTGGCAGCCCTACCTGGTGATATGGGCCTGGACGACCGGACACTTCATCTGGGTTTCCACCTTTTTCAACCCCACGATGCGCTACCAGCTTCCCGTTTACCCCGGATTAGCACTCATGGCTGCGTGGGGGATCAATGAACTGGCGAGTAGGCAATTTCCAACCATTCGACTTCGCCCAGGCCAAGTCTCTAATATCCAATCCCCAATGACCAGGTGGAAGCGTCCTCTGGCTCTGGGCTTCGGCGTACTCATTCTCCTCGCAACTTTTGCCTACGCCCTCGCCTTCAGCGGCATTTACACCCGTGACGTTACCCGCCTCGCCGCCTCGCGCTGGATGTTCAGAAACATTCCCGGCCCGATCAACCTGCACGTAGAAGGAGAATCGGGCGAAGAAACTCAACAGCCTGTTCCTTTCCCGAATGGATTCGTCATTCGCCCCAGTGAGCCGTTTACCACATCCTTCGTCGCACGAGAAACAGGAAGGTTAAACAATATCAGCCTGGGCAAAGTTATTCAAGAGCGCGCGCCATCGGAATTTACCAGCCTGTTCCTGCAAATCCTGGCTTCACCGGATGACACGATTCCACTTGCGACCTCCGTTCTAACGGCAGACTTCACGCCCTCGGCTCGTGACAATCGCTTCACCTTTGCCCTGGATCAACCTGTTACCTTGCAAGAGCAGCAATACACCCTGAAGCTCGAAATCCTCGGCGGGGGACAAGCGGTGGATGTGTGTGGTGTCTTCACCCTGATCCTCCAGACCCCTAATGGGCAGGTAGCCCAACCCATCTCGCCGCCCACACCCTGTATGGTGACGACCGCAACTCCGCTATTAATTCCTCTCTTTGCGTCTTCGGAGGGAGCGCTGACCGAAATTGATGCCGCGAGCATTGTGGATCCGGAAAGCGCCCCGCAGCCATTGACCTTCATTCTCTTGGTTTCGAACCAGTCCGATTTAAGCCAACCCCAGGCTGTTGCCACTCGAACCATCACCCCGGAAGCCGATCCCCTGTTCGCTGGGGGGGGGAGCGAGCCCTCATTCGTGCTTGACACGCCAATCGCCCTCACCAAGGGCGAAACATATTATTTGCAAATTGCGATAGACTCCAGCGGCGGGCAAGTTCGATTAGAAGGCGCCGCGATTGCCGTCGAATCCTCGTGGGATGATTCGTTGCCCTACCGGGTGGACAATTACGATCCCTACGGCGGGATCTATCAGAGTGACTTAAATTTCGAAATGTACTGGTTTGACGACGAAGGAAAGCGTCAGCGTTTTTACGACATACTGGATGGGGCCGACGTCGTCACGATCAGTTCCAGCCGCCAATGGGGGAGCGTGGGCCGGTTGGAGGCCGTATATCCGATCAGCAGCGCGTACTATCGCTATCTGCTCGGCTGCCCGGAAGATCGCACCGTAGAGTGGTGTTACAATGTCGCCGAGCCAGGGATGTTTGAAGGGCAATTGGGATTTGAACTGGCCCAGACATTTGACGCCAACCCGCGCCTGGGGCCGATTGAGATCAACGACCAACCTTCCGAAGAAGCCTTCACGGTCTATGACCATCCGAAAGTGTTTATTTTTGTCAAAACGGCAGATTACGATCCGGCCCGTTTGCAGGCACTGTTGGGACCTTTGCCCCTGGGTCGCCAACTGGAAGAGATCAATGCGGGAACCCGAACGGAACCGCAGGAAGAAATAAAGTCCCTATTGCTCACGCCGGAACAGTTGAGTGACCAGCGGAATGGCGGCACCTGGTCGGATTTGTTCGACTCGGATGGCGTGTTGAACACCTTTTACCCGCTGACCGTGCTTGTGTGGTATGGGGCTATCACTCTGCTTGGGCTGGTAAGTTACCCGCTCGTCAGGCTCGCCCTTCCCGGCCTGGATGACCGGGGGTATCCCCTGGCGCGTACGGCTGGGGTGCTCATCCTGTCTTATATCGTATGGCTGGCGGGGTCGTTTGAAGTGCCGGTTACGCGGTTGACGATCACAGGAGTAGTGCTGCTAATGGTTTTGATTGGGGCAGGATTGGCCGTATTTCAGCGAAAGGCTATCCGCCGGGAGTTTGCGGAAAAATGGCAGTATTTCCTGACCATTGAGGGGGTAACATTCGTGTTTTTCCTGTTCCTTCTGCTCATTCGCCTGGGAAACCCCGATTTGTGGCATCCCTGGATGGGCGGCGAGAAGCCGATGGATTTCGCCTATCTGAACGCGGTCATCCGAAGTACGACCTTCCCGCCGTATGATCCGTGGTTCGCAGGCGGATATATCAACTATTACTACTATGGGTTTATGTTTGTCGGGGTATTGGTCAAATGGCTGGGCATTATGCCATCCATTGCATACAACCTGATCCTGCCGACATTGTTTTCGATGCTGGCAATGGGGGTGTTTTCCATTGGCTGGAACTTGACCCAATCTCTAATCTCTAATCTCCAGTATTCCGCATTCCGTATTCCGTCTTCAGAGACCAACCAACCAATTACCAGTTACCAATTACCAATTACCAAATATCTCCCCTACCTGATTGGTCTCGCAGCCGCAGTCGGCATTACCGTCTTCGGCAACCTGGGCACGCCACGGATGATCATTCGCGGGTACGAACGGTTGGCCGCGCCATCCGACGCTGTGTTGGATGAAACCTTGTTCTTGACGAAATGGGTGTGGGCAGTGGAGGGGTTCACCAAAGTGATGGGGGGTGAATCGCTGCCGTATTCAATCAGGGACTGGTACTGGCTCCCGAGTCGTGCCATCCCCGCCCCAAATGATGTGGAGCCGATTACGGAGTTCCCCTTCTTCACCTTCTTGTATGCCGACCTGCACGCGCATATGATCGCGCTCCCCATCACCGTGCTGGCGCTGGCGTGGGTGGTGTCGGCGGTATTGGCGCGCGGGCGATGGGAGAACGTCCTGGCTGGGGCGCTGAGTTTTCTCCTGGCTGGAGTCGCGATTGGCGCGCTCCGCCCGACGAATACCTGGGATTTCCCAACGTATCTGGCTTTGGGGGTGGTCGGCGCAGGATATGCCATCTGGCAGGGGCACAATGCGGAGGGGGTGTGGGCGATTGTGCCTGAATTTGCAGGAAAGGTGATCAAAGCGATATTCGGAATTGGGATTTTAATTTTGCTCTCGGTGGTGTTATACCAGCCGTTTACTGAATGGTACGCGTTGGGGTATACGGATACGAACATCTGGCAGGGGACACACACCCCAATCAGCGCGTATCTGACCCATTGGGGGCTATTCTTGTTCCTGATCGTTTCGTGGATGATTTGGGAGACGCTGGATTGGCTGGCTAAAACCCCGCTTTCCGCGCTGAGAAAGTTAAAACCTTTCCTGGGTTTGATCTTGATAACAATCCTTGTTCTTTTGGGTGGAATTGCCTATCTCATGATGGAGTTCGATGCGTCAATCTCCTGGTTGGTGATAATACTGGCAGCGTGGGCTGGTGTGCTCCTTCTGCGTCCGGGTTTGCCGGATGTAAAGCGATTGGTTTTATTCCTGGTTGGGACAGGATTAATCTTGACTCAAACGGTTGAAGTAATCGTGTTGAGTGGTGACATTGGCCGGATGAACACGGTATTCAAGTTTTACTTGCAAGTGTGGATACTGTTTGGGGTCAGCGCGGCAGCCAGTTTGGGGTGGCTACTTTTGGAAACGAGATCAACGTTAAAAGAATACTTGGGGATGGTATCTGGCCCTGTACGGCGGAGTTGGCAGTTTGTTCTCGCTGTGATGGTATTTGGTGCGGCGATGTATCCCGCGATTGCCGGGCTTGCCAAAGTGAAGGATCGCATGACAGATGCGGCTCCACACACGTTGGATGGTGATACGTATATGTCTTATGCCCAATACAACGATAATGGTGTGAACATATCTCTCGACGAAGATGCGCGTGCCATCCACTGGTTGCAAGAGAACGTCCAGGGTTCCCCAGCGATTGTCGAAGCGCAGGTGGTGGAATACAGGTGGGGTTCACGCATTTCGATCAACACCGGCTTGCCTGCCGTGTTGGGCTGGAACTGGCACCAACGCCAGCAGCGTACCGCGCATGACGCGGATGTCTGGACGCGTGCGAACGAAATCACGGATTTTTACAACACACCCTTCCCGGACGTCGCCACTGACTTTTTGAACCGGTATGATGTGCAATACATCATCGTCGGTCAGGTCGAACGGGTTTACTACTCCCCGGAAGGACTGGCAAAGTTTGACCAGTGGAACGGCCAGCTCTGGCATGAAGTTTACCGGGATGGGCAGACGGCAATTTATGAGGTGGGCGGGAGTTAATGGTCAATTGTAAATGGTCAACAGTTAATTGCTAATGGCTTTCTTCAACTTATTGATTCGCTGACTCACTCTATCACTGCGCCTTTCCCGCTGACCTGTTGATTTGCTGA
>DATDOR010000438.1:0-3049 GCA_035293165.1 Anaerolineales bacterium
AAAGACCTGCTGCAAAATAATGGGTCAACAATACTGCTGAAACCAGCACTGCCAACCGGGGAACGGAATCGACCCCCGGCGGGCGAGAGACACCATTTCCCGGACTTTGTACAACCTCCAACGCAGCCGCCATTCCCAGGATCATCAAGCTCAACCCGGTCAACAGCGTGTATCGCCCCCACGTCAGATAATACGCAGGCATTTGAAACACAAACCCCGTCAGCAACATGGTTACTACTGCCCGCCGCCAATCCTGCCACATTGCCATCCCCAACCGGTAAATTGCCAGCGAGACAAACGCGTTGATCACCTGCCCAAAAATCAACACCGCCTGATCCAGCGAAAGCCGCCCAAAAAACGCAAACAACGCTGCATTTACATGAAAACCAAAATGATAGATCAACGGAGCCTGAATATAAGGTTCTATGGTTGGAGGCACGCCGCCTGTCTCTAAAAACAACCGGACCAGCAGCACATGATGCACCGAATCCACCCACGCCGGAACCACCAAATCGCGCGCCTGGTAAAAACGGAAGGCGAGGAGAAGGGCGAAGAGGAGGAGGGGGAGGAAATTGATAATTGGCAATCGGTATTTGGTAATTGGTAATTGTTCATTGCTCATTGCCCTTTGTTCATTGTCTTTCCTCCTACGCATCCATCGAAAAACCCCGACCAATACCGCCAGCCCCACCAACCCATACACCCACACCACCGCCGTCCCCGAAAAACGCCACCCAAACAAAAATGACCCCAACCCGATCATCGCCGGGAACGCCAGACTGATTCCCACCGCGTCGGCCAGCCTGGAAGCCAAATCTCCATGTCCCTTCAACCATACCCACCATACTATACCAGGAAGCAAGAGGATCAAAAAAGCTATAAACGCAAATGGATTCATCAGCCGCGCAACCGGACCCGGCCAATTTCTACAATGGCTAATTGCTTTTGAAGTTTCTCCCCAATTTCCTTCACAGCTCGCAAAACTTCTTCGTTTTTCCCCCGTAATCCAACGTCGCGCACATCTACCGCGTCAAAACCTGCATTTCTCAAAACGCGTGCCGTCGACCGCGGAACATCCTCATCTGTCAAAAAGCGCAAATCTACGCCATTACCCATACCTGTTCCTCTGCCAGACGTTGGGCGGCATACCGGAGCGCGTTAGAAATATCCTCTTCTGTAATTTCGTATTCTTCTGCGATTTCAGAGAAAGACATTCCCGCCGCGACACGCCCGACGATGGTCTCGACGGGGACACGGGTTCCACGTATCACAGGGCGGCCAAAACGAATGGCAGGGTCAACAGCAATTCCAGGGGCAAGTTCGATCATTTTTGGCTCCAATTCGATCAGATAAAAATGATTATACTCGACAGGAGCAGTTGACAGAAATCTTGTTACTACTCCTTCTGCAATTCTCAATAAGGAACGGGTGAATCAACAAAAACGCCGGTTGAGTGCCCGGCTGGGTTTCGATACCTAGTGCCTCGTTACTGAACCAACAGCCAGGCGTATCGAAACCACAATTTTGCGGCCAAATGGAGAATTGCTGCTATTCCTCTACGGCTCCGGCGTTGGAAACACGGCCACCACTTCGCCTGCAACGACCAACTCATAGGCGATTTCCTCATGCCAGTTGCCCGCCTTACTCACTCGCACCAACTGGTAAGGCGAAGTGATCGCCCCGTTGCCATTCCCCAACCCCGGTTTATCGAACCGGGCCACGACCGTCACCACGTCCCCCACCCGGATGATCCGCTCGATTTCTATCCCATACCCGCCTGTCGTCTGCCAGCCTTGAAAGACTGCAACTGCAATCACCGTCCCAAAATTCATCCGATCCAACTGCCCCCGCCCTTTCTCCCCAAACCAGACCTCGTACCGCGCGCGGGACTCTTCGCCGTCGATCACGAACAACCCCGGCTCCAGCGCGGTGTACTGCTCCTGGAGGCTGTACGCGGAGTCGTTTTTTTGCTCAATGGTCTGAAAGGAAAGCGAACCGTCTTCGAGGAGGGGAGGGATGCAGGCGGAGAGGAGGAGGAGGCAGTATGAAGTAATGAGTAAGCAGTAAGCAGTAAGAAGAGGGGCGCGTTTCACGGGGAGGATTCAACCACAGGATGGGGGGGAGGGCAAGCGGATTTAGTCTCAATTTTTAGGTGGGGTGGACTTTCAGAGGTGTTTTCAAGCTGATCCTATCCCAAAAAAGTCCACCCCACCTGGATGAGGAACGAAAACTCGGTTTCTGCCCGCTAACGCGAAAGCGCCAGCGCCTGTTGGATCCATGCACGGGCCAGATCATGTTGGGAGGCGTAAGCGGCCCAAACGCTTTCCATCCAGGCGCGGGTGACACGGGCGCGTTCTGTAGGAGTTTGCGCGTTATGCACATCGGCAATGGTCAGTGCACTCAGAAAGGGCAGGATGGCCGGTTTTTCGACCTGCCGGTTGCCGTTCAGTCACTTTTGAATGGCGGCGTAGATGTGCGGGTTGCCATCATACTCCAGCCCACAGCACAAGCGGGTCAGGTGCGCGGCATACGAGTTTGCGGAGGCACAATATTTCTCCAAATGCTGCATGCAGTAGGCGTCAAACGCAGGCCCGCCCGCCAGGGACTTTTGCGCCGCAGTCTGGACAGGTGTTGGGGGTGGTCATGGGAGTTGGGAGTGAGAGGAATTATAGAAAGTAAGGACTGGAGTAAGTTTCATGTATAGTCGACTACTGATTAAATGATTATATGATAGGGGATTATTTTCACACCGAACAACGGCAAATAAGCTGACGCCGCGGGCAAGATATAGGTTGCGGATTCAAGTCTCAAGTGCAACAGGATGATTGATTTGTTCGCTGGCTCTGTGTATAAAGATACCCTTGTCTCTTGAGTGAGTGACGCTTTTCGATAGCGGTAATAGAGTCAACTCCCGATACGCTAACTTCTCTTGCTCCCTTCGCTCAGCTTAGAGTCTTCATTAGGGTCGAGAATGGTGGTGAATCTCCGAGGCTTTCATTGGCTTCGAAGCGACAACGCACTCTGCCCAACGCCTCATTCTTGTAGTCTC
>DATDOR010000439.1:0-5995 GCA_035293165.1 Anaerolineales bacterium
GACCAACCGGACGATTTCCGCAATGACCGGTCTCAAAGAAAGCCACGTGGCTGTGATCCTTCACCGGGCCGTACAGCGCATTCGTGCCCAAATGGATGGCGTGCAGAAATGAACCCAAAAACACACGAACAATTCCTTCAAGACGTGGACAACATCCTCCACTATGCTCCCCCTGCTGAAAGCGAACATTGGTCGGAAACCTACCGCCGTGACATGGAAATCGTTCACGCCCTCGTCGCCGCCGATTTCAGCGCAGAGAGTCAGGGGCGCCAAACCCTCAAGCGAAAATTGCTCAACTCAAAAGGAAAGGAGCTCTTTATGGACCCCTTTGTTCCCCGCAGAACTTTGCTCCGCCTGACCCTCGCCGGCGTGATCCTGACCCTTATCCTACTCGCTGCCTCTCCTTTGGGGGCATCCCTCGCCCAAACCATCGTCAACATCACCCAAACCTGGCGCATGGGCGAAGGCACCACCGCCGTCAGCGTAGAAGGTGACTTTGTTGCTGTCCCCGATGAAAACGGCGAAACCGTCATCCAACCCGCTCCGGAAGGTGAACTGGAAGAACCCACTCTCGAAGACTTCATCGAAGTTGAACAACCAGCACTGGGTACAAACCTGCCTTTTGAACAGGCTGCCGAATTGGTCAGTTTCAAATTGCTCCAACCCACCTTCATTCCAGATGGCTATGAATTTCAAGGCGTCACCGTCAGCAACGTAGAAAAAGCCCAGATGGATTACCTTCAATTCTCAGACATTGGATTAATCGGCCTGGGCCAAACTGTTGTAGGTGGCATCAATGGCGACGTACAAGTGGCCTTCACCAGCGACATGGTTTCCGTCGAAGTTCAGGTCAACGGACAGGATGGCCTATGGATCGCCGCTATGGATGGCTTCGGACTTCTAATGTGGGAAGCGGATGGTATCAACTACCAACTTCAACTCATGGGGGTGGGCGATTTGGAACTTGCCCTTCGCATTGCGGAGTCGCTTAATTAAACGAACGGAAGAACGGGGTTGGGTAACGACTTCGGAGAGAAACATGTCCTATTCCCACAAATTCCTGGTCGTCATGATCTTGGGGACGACGTTGCTCACCGCCTGCCAATCTCCCCCCACAATCACACAGCGCTCAACAAATCCTTTGGTTACCACAATCACCATTGCCAGCCCAGTCCCAGAGTTTTCTACTGTGCCTGGGCCAACGCTGTTTAATTTTGCGTGGGATGATTTTTCCATTTACAAGCAGGGACTCGTCCCTTCTCGCCGACAAGCACTTACCACTCTGACAGACGCCCCCATCTATCACATTGCAATCGAATTGGACGAAACACTGACCTCGCTCACCGGGCAAGAGGACATCCTGTATACGAACCGGGAGATCAGTCCGCTGGACGAAATCTATCTCCGCCTGTTTCCCAACCACTTTCTCAACCCGCCGGTGACCATAACCGACCTCGTCATCAACCAGGAATCTGTCGAACCGCAATTTCAACTCGCGGACACCGCCCTGTACGTGCCGCTGCCAACTACGCTTCTACCGGGAGAGCATGTGGTCATGCAGTTCAACTTTTCAATGAGTATTCCCAAAATTGAAGAGTCGCCCTTTTCCCTTTTTGGGTTTGGAGATGGCATCCTGGCGTTGGATCAATTTTACCCATCTGTCATCGTGTTTGATGAAGAAGGGTGGAGCCTGGAAAACCCGCCCCAATGGGAAGAATCCGGCTATACGGAGGCTGGTTTCTTTCTGATTCGGGTGACGCTGCCGGATGACCAGGTCGTGATCGCATCGGGGGTGGAAATCGAACGAGAAACTCAATCAGGGCAGCAAACCCTCACGTTTGCCGCCGGCCCCGCGCGGGGATTTTCCCTGGTCTCTGGTCCCAGCCTGGAAAGGATTAGCCAAACGGTGGGGAACACAACCCTCTACAGCTATTCGCCGCCGAATTTAGCGCCAGGGGCACAAGATGCGCTGAAATTCGCTGCCAACGCCCTCGTTTCCTTCAATGAAAGATTAGGGGAATACCCCTACACAGAATTTGAAATGGTCAGCACCCCGCTCACTGCGAGCGGATCGGCTTCTCCGGGTGTCGTCGTGATCAACCGTTCTTATTATGAAGGGGATAATGTTTTTGACATTCCTGCCCTGAATAACCTGGAAAGAACTGTCGCCCATGAATTCGCCCACCAGTGGTTTTACAACCTTGTAGACAACGATTACTCGAATGAGTTATGGTTTGCAGAAGGGTTTGCACAATACATGACGAGCCTGTATTATCTGGACGTATACGGCGCAGACGAGCAACAAATCTATATCCAGGATTGGACTGCGCGCTGGAGCGAAGCAGGAAACAAGCCGATCCCAATCGGGTTGCCCGTTCAGGAGTATGGCAGCGGCGAAGTGCGCGCCATCATCTACGGGCGCGGCCCACTCTTCATTCAGACCCTCTCCCAAGAGATAGGCGAGCAAAACTTCGACTCATTCCTACAAGACTTCTTGCAAATTTACCAATGGGAACTCACCTCCGGAGAGCAGTTCAAACAAATGGCAGAGGGGCACTGTACATGTGATCTCACCCCGTTATTCGACGAATGGGTGTATGCTAATCCAAATCTGCAAACTGCCCAGGAGGAGGAAACGGATGACGGCCCCAAGATCATTCTCGATCCGGGCGTTCCATTTGAAACCGCGCAGGATGCTACCGATTTTCAATTACTTTCCCCAGTTTATTTTCCGCAAAGGTTTGAGTTCTATGGCGTTTCCTTGTTAAGCAGGCAGGAAGCCGCAATGAATTACCTTCAATCGGAACCCGCGCCTCGGCTGGCCGTCCTTGTTCAGACAGTCGTCGGAGCAAATAGTGAGTTCAACATCTTCATGGACACCCAAAACGCGCAAACGGTAATGGTCAACGGTGTGGAGGCGATCTGGATTTATGATGCGGTTAGCAATGAAGGACTACTGGATTGGACAACCAACGGCATCCGCTACCGTCTGGTTGGGATTATTGACCTCGAAGAAGCCCTCCAGATTGCCGAATCGTTAGAATAAGAAAACAGTGTGCAAGTCGAAATTCCAGGCAACCTAATTCTCAAAGTGCGTCGCACCTTAAGATTCGTGCACTCTCAAACCTTCGACAAAAACTCCCGCGCTGCTTCCGTTTTTACTTTCTCAACTTTCCCCGATTGCTTCCAATAGTCCAACAATTCCGGCAAGGTGAACACCGCATGGAGATTCAACCCGTGCGCGGCCAGTTCCCCCGCCGCTTTGCCGGACGAGCGGTCAATCAACACCACCACGTCCGCGACCTGTAAACCCGCCGCGGTCAGTTTCTCTACTCCTTCAAACTTACTCCCCCCGGTCGAGATCAGGTCATCAATCACCACTGCCCGCTGGCCGGGTTCATACACGCCCTCGATCTCCGCTTTGGTCCCGTATGCTTTCACTTCCTTGCGGGGGTACATCATGGGCCAGCCGCCGCGCAGGCTGATCGCTGTCGCAATCGGCAGGGCGGCATAGGGCAACCCGGCGAGGTGATCGAACTCCAACCTGTTCAGGATGGGGAGAAATGCGTCCGCTACCAACGCCAGCACGCGCGGGTCAGCGACTAGCCTTCGCAGGTCAATGTAAATCGGCGATTGGATACCGGATTTGAGCGTAAACTCGCCGAATTTGACACAGTCAATCTCAAGCAGCGCGTCGGCCAGGGCAGGAAAGGGTAATTGGGGTGCGGAGGAATTAGGAGCTTTTCGGCTTTTAGAGATGGATAACTTTACATTCACCATCTCATCCCGTAAATCCCGCGCGGCCTTACGCGGATCATCGGCCCGCGAAATCCCCCTCGAGACGGGGATGAGCATTCCCAGCCCATCCGGGCGCAACCCCGCGCGGAGGGCCGCTTCCAAATCGCCGCCTTGCGCGCCCACGCCGGGAGCCAGGAACCACAGATCAGGCGCGGTAGCGCGCACGCGGGCAAGCGATTCGACTTGCGTTGCGCCAACGACCAGCCCGATGTTCCCTTTCTCGTTCCAGGTTTGGGCTAGATGGGCGACGTATTCGTAATTCGTAATGGGTAATTGATAATTGACAATTGAACATTGGTTCGGCGTGACCAGTAAGTCCTGTAAATCGGATGATCCGGGGTTGGATGTTTTACAAAGCAGGAACACACCTTTTTCGTGGTTAGCAATGAAGGGGTCAATCGAGTCTTTGCCCAGGTACGGCGAAAGAGTAATGCAATCCGCGCCGAGGGACTCGAAGGCGGATTGGGCATAGGCCTGTGCAGTCGAGGCGATGTCACCACGCTTGGCATCGAGGATGACCGGGGCACGCGACCCCGCGGCAAAGGAGGCGGAGCGGATGGTTTCGATGACTTCTTTCAGCACTGCCCATCCTTCCGGGCCGTACATCTCAAAAAAGGCGGCGTTGGGTTTGTAGGCGGCTGCGTAAGGCAGGGTTGCCTCTACCAATCGCAAGCAAAAATCCCGCGCCGCCTGGGCGGTTGGAGCAGGTAAATCGCTCGGATGTGGGTCAAGTCCGACGCAGATGAGCGAGCTAATGTCTTGGGAGCGTCGTTGGAGAAAAGTGAAGAAAGATTCCATTACGCCTTCCCCAACACCATCGCCAACAATGCCATGCGGACATACAGCCCGTACTCCATCTGCCGGAAGTAGGCGGCGCGAGGGTCGTCGTCCACTTCCATTGTGATCTCGCCCACGCGGGGGAGGGGGTGCATGACGATCATTTTTTGTTTGGCCGCTTTGAGCGTTTCCGGGGAGATGATGAAGGCGTCTTTGACACTATCGTATTCATTGAGGTCGGCAAAGCGTTCCTTTTGGATACGGGTGATGTAGAGGACATCAGTTTCAGGCAGAGCGGCGTCGAGCGTCGCGTATCCGGTTTGGGAGATACCTTTCGCACCGATTTCTTCGATGATTTCGGCGGGCATACGGAGAATGTCGGGGGAGACGTAGTTGAGTTTGACGTTGAACATCGAGAGCAGGCGGGCCAGCGAGTGAACAGTACGCCCGTATTTCAGGTCGCCGAGCAAGGTGACGGTCAGGCCATCCAGTTCAGCAGTGATGGGGGTGTTTGGGTCGCCCAGCTCTTCAACGATGGTGAACATATCGAGCAGGGCCTGGGTGGGATGTTCGCCCACGCCGTCGCCCGCGTTGATGATGGGTTTGCGGGCGTACTTCGCAGCCAGGGCAGAGGCGCCCACTTCGGGATGGCGGAGCACGATTACGTCGGCATAGCACTCCAACGAGCGGACGGTATCGGGCAGGGATTCCCCTTTGCTGACGGAGGAGTAGCGCACCTCGTTGATCGGAATGACGCTCCCACCGAGCCGTTCCATCGCGGCGGTGAAACTGGATGAGGTGCGGGTGGAGGGTTCGTAAAACAGGTTGGCGAGGATTTTGCCTTTCAGCAGATCGAATGTACCAACACGGGCGACCATTTCCCGCATTTCATGGGCCACTTCAAAGATGTATTGCAGGTCACCTGTCGTGAATTGTTTAACAGACAGGATGTCCTGGCCGTACCAGGGTGCGGTACGCTGGTCGCCGAAGGGGAGATGGGGGGAGGGGTGATTATAACCACTGTGATTGCCGTTGACCTTGAGAGGGGGATGGGTGAGCATGGGGAACTCCTGGGAAATGGTTAATGGATAATTGTCAATTGTTAATTAGGACGGACGTTGTGGCCGAAACCGGGCGGAGCGATTACTTTTCCATCATGGTACACCTCCTGATTGCGCAGGACGACGCGGGTGACGCGGCCGCGGATTTTCCAACCCTCGAATGGCGTCCAGCCGCAGCGGGAATGCAGATTGGCCGCGCGGATTTCGTGTTCGGCATCGGGGTCTACTTCGACCCAGGTGTCGGGTTGTTCAGGCAGTCCGAAAATGCAGCGGGGGTTGTCGTGCAGGCGGGTGGTGACGTCGTCGAGGGTGAGGCGGCCGTCGTGGACGGCGGTGAGCAGGAGGGGCAGCATCGTCTC
>DATDOR010000440.1:0-6433 GCA_035293165.1 Anaerolineales bacterium
GGCAACCAGGGAGACTTCGGGCAGGTCAAGCCCTTCGCGGAGCAGGTTGATCCCGACGATGACATCGAATACGCCCATTCGCAGGTCGCGCAAAATACCCACCCGGTCTAGCGTGTGGATTTCGGAGTGCAGGTAGTGTACTTTGATGCCGATTTCCATCAGGTAGTCCGCCAGTTTTTCTGCCATGCGTTTGGTGAGGGTGGTGACGAGGATGCGTTCACCCCGTTCGATGCGTTCGCGTAGTTCCCCGACAAGGTCGTCAATTTGCCCCTGCGTGGGGCGGACTTCCACGTCCGGGTCCACCAACCCGGTTGGGCGGATGATCTGTTCCACGATCTGATCGGCGCGTTGCATTTCGTAGGGGCCAGGGGTCGCGCTGGTGTAGAGGGTGTAGCCCATCCGCTGCTCGAATTCCTTAAACATGAGCGGGCGGTTGTCGAGGGCCGAAGGTAGACGGAATCCATATTCGACAAGGGTCTCTTTACGGGAGCGGTCACCGTTGTACATGCCGCGAATCTGTGGAACAGTCATATGCGACTCGTCGAGGATGAGCAGGTAGTCGCTTGGGAGGTAATCCACGAGCGTCCACGGTGGCGACCCCGGCGGGCGTTGGTCGAGCGGGCGCGAGTAGTTTTCAATGCCAGAGCAGGTTCCGGTTTCGCGCAGCATTTCCAGGTCGTAGCGGGTGCGTTGTTCGATGCGTTGGGCTTCCAGATATTTTTCTTGTGACTTGAACTGGGCCAGGCGCTCTTCCAGTTCTGATTCGATGTCTTTGAGTGCTTGTTGAAGCTTGTCCTCGTCGGCTACGAAGTGTTTGGCTGGAAATAGATTGAGTTTTGCGAGTTCTCCAAGCATTTCCCCAGTCAAAGGGTTAACCTTGACCATGCGCTCGACTTCATCCCCCCAAAACGAAATGCGGTAAACGGTATCATCTTCGTAAGCGGGGGCGATTTCGAGTGTATCGCCACGGACGCGGAAGTTGCCGGGGCGGAGTTCGACATCATTGCGCTCGTACTGGCTCTCGACGAGTTGACGGAGGAGGGCGTTTCGACGGTAGATGACGCCCACTTCGAGCGGGATGACGCCCTTGTAGTACGCCTCGGGGCTGGCGAGGCCATAGATGCAGGAAACGGACGCGACGATGATCACATCCCGGCGGGACATCAAGGAGGCGGTGGCGGCCAGGCGGAGGCGGTCAATTTCTTCGTTGATGTCCGTTTCTTTTTCGATGTAAAGGTCTTTGCGGGGGACGTAAGCTTCGGGTTGGTAGTAGTCATAGTAGCTAACAAAGTACTCGATTGCGTTATGAGGGAAGAAGTCTTTGAACTCGGCGTAAAGTTGGGCAGCGAGGGTTTTATTATGCGCCATCACGAGCGCGGGCATTTGCAATTCCTGGATGACGCGGGCGATGGTATGGGTCTTACCCGTGCCGGTCGCACCGAGGAGAACCTGGTTACGGTATCCTTGGCGAATGCCTTCGACGAGTTGGATTATGGCTTCTGGCTGGTCGCCAGAGGGTTGGAAGGGAGTTTGGATTTGGAAGTCCATAATGGTTTTGGAGATTAGAGGTTGGAGATAGGTGCAGATTCTAATGCTGTAAGTCTGGATTCTGTGACAGTTAAACTTAGAACAGATGTTGTATTATTATACCCTACCTCCGCACACCACGCATCACGTCTTTACATAAATCGGATTACTAAAAATCCACCCCCTCCGCGCCCGCAAAAATTCTCGATAAACCTCCACTCGAAAAACTCCTGGCTCTGTCGTGGTGTAGGTGATGGACTCTCGATTGTCCCATGTTTTGATGGGTTTACCATCTTTGAGTAAGATACACTCAGCCACTTGTGGGAGATGGATTTGGAAGGTAACGCCTTGTCCTTCGCGGATCACGACTTCATTCCCCATGATGACACTGGCCTCCCGCGCGTGGGCAACGAAATGGAATCCCCGTGTCGGGGCCGGTAAGTCATACCCGACGAAGGCGCGCCCCGCGCGGAGTGCGTTGTAAACCAGGGATTTGTCGTGTTCCAGGTTTCCGTTCAAAGGCTCAGGAATGAGTAGATGCGTATTGATACACCGAAAATGGAATTCATAGGGAAAAATCGTACGGGTGAACGGCCCCATCCGCTCCGGAAGGGCGTGGGCATCCGATCCCCCAATGGCGACCACTTTCTGGCCTTTTTTGAGCAATTCGTCCCACAAAGTAATGACTTCAGGAAAAGGGCCGGAGGCTATGTACTGCGGGTTGAACGCGTAAAAGATGGCGTGCAATTTACTTCTGAGTTTGGGTTTTAGCTCACTCAACGAGTTCCACAATTCAATTCCAGTGAAACTGTTAATATCCCAACTCTCCCAGGATAAATCATCTTCCTTAAAAATGCGATTTTCCGGGTCATGAGGGTGTGCGAGAAAAGATAACCCGCCTGCCTCAGCTACTCCATCAATCAGTGATTAGGGATCATGGGCGAGGGTAGCCAGTTCCCGGTTACCCCCAAGCGCGAGCAGGTGGTTCTTTTGCGGCTCCCGTGCCTGATCGTGAATTTCTTCTCCGACAAGCATGAGGACGCGCTTGTTGCCATCCTGATAATAGCCTTCAGGCCCATTGACCCACACATTATGATCGGTGACGATGACGACATCCAATCCAACCTGGAGGGCAGCTTCTGCGATGTGTTTGTGGCTGCCATGCCCGTCGGAGTAGGGGGTGTGCATGTGGATATTAATGACAATTTCGTGCATGAAGGATAAGTTCCTTGAGTTGACGGATAAGAGGGGGGAGAAGTATAATGCGGCCTGTTAAGTTAATAAAGGAGCCTTTGAAACAGTGGAAACCATTATCAATATTTCTTTAATTATAGTCTCTGTTGCACTGATTGCCTGTGTCGTATTACAAAGCAAAGGAGCAGGTCTGGGTGGCTTGTCAGGGCAGGACTCTGGCGGTTTTTTTTCTGCCCGTAGAGGCATTGAGAAGACTCTATTCCGTGCAACGATTGCGTTCAGCGTTTTATTCTTTATCCTGGCCATTACTGCTGTTTTGCTTACCGGGTAAATCCTGAACTCGTCTAACCCTTTCTCCTAATGGGCGCATTGCGCCCATTTTCTTTGCTTATGAAAAAGTTACGCTGGCAACTGCTGATTGTCATTCTGGCGCTTGCGGCCATTGCGTTGATTTTACTTGGTCAGCAGCCAGGCGTTTTGCCCCCAGATGTACGTGCGACCCCGCAACCGGTTGCAGGAGGGTCTTATATAGAAGGATTAATTGGGTCTCCCAGCCGATTGAACCCGCTCCTGGATTTTTACAATCAACCCGACCGGGATGTGGACCGTTTACTTTACAGTAGTCTGATCCGTTTTGACGAGCGCGGGATACCCAGTGCCGATCTGGCCGAGTCCTGGGGAATCACCCAAGATGGGAAGACTTATAACTTTTCACTGCGTCAAAATGCCCGTTGGCATGATGGCGAGCCTGTTACCAGCCTGGACGTGGTTTTTACAATTGATTTGATGCGCGATCCAGCGCTGCCTGTTCCTGATGATTTACGCGCTTTATGGGATGAGATCGAAGTCGAGGCGGTAAATGATTATCTGGTTCAATTCCGTTTGCCAGAGCCATTCGCTCCATTTTTGGATTATTTGACTTTTGGAATTGTCCCGGAACATCTTCTGAGTAGCTTCACTACCGAAGAAATTGTAGATACATCCTTCAATCTTCAGCCTGTGGGGAGTGGTCCGTATCGCTTTAGCCGGTTTGTCGTCGAAAACGAGGCAATTGTAGGGATGGAACTGACAGCTTTCGAGGACTATTACCTGCCACGCGCATTTATTGACCAGGTGAACTTCCGCTATTACGCTAACTCGCAAACTGCCCTGGACGCCTTCATCGCAGGAGATATTGATGGCATCAGCCAGATTACCCCGGATGTACTTGCAGATGCCCTACCAGAGACGGGGTTGAGCATTTACACCAGCCGCCTTCCACAGTTGACGCTGGTCTTCCTGAATCTGGACAACCCTCAAAAATCTTTTTTCCAGGAGTCGGAAGTTCGCCACGCTTTAATGCACGCGCTCAACCGGCAGCGTTTCGTCGATCAGGTCCTGGATGGACAGGCCATCGTAGCGAACGGCCCAATTTTTCCTGGTACGTGGGCTTATCTGGATGCAAATGAAATACCGAACTATGATGTCGGTGCTGGAATAGATTTGCTCAAGGATACCGGATATTCGATCCCCGCAGAGGGCGGCAGCGTGCGTGCGAAAGAGGGGGTCTTTCTCCGCTTTACCCTCATTCATCCAGACGATGAATCCCATACGCAAATCGCAGAATGGATGCAGGATAGCTGGGCGCAAATTGGCGTGGATGTTGAATTAGAAGCCCTATCCTACGAAGAACTGGTCAATCACCTGTCCGCGCGGGATTACGACACCGCGCTGGTTGACTTAAACCTGGCTCGCTTTCCTGACCCGGATCCATACCCATTTTGGCATCAGGCGCAAATCACCGGAGGGCAAAACTATGCCCAGTGGAATGATCGGATCGCCAGTGAATACCTGGAACAGGCCCGGATCACACTGGACATTGAGGAACGCGCCCGACTTTACCGGAACTTTCAGGTGCGCTTTGCCCGTGAATTGCCTTCGCTGCCATTGTTTTATCCGGTATACACGTATGCTGTTTCATCCAATGTTCAAGGGGTACGCGTTGGGCCGTTATTTGATCCGAGTGATCGCTTGAATCATTTGGCAGAATGGTTTTTACAATCTCAGATTGGTGGGACACCTCAAGGTGAGGCAGGCGCCACGGAACTCCCTTGATGAAAATAACCGAAGAACAAAGAGCACGTGGGAAATGGTGAGTTCTTTGTTTTTTAAGTCTTTATTGATCAAACCCGTTGGATTTGTGCTCCTAAACCTTTCAATTTCTCCTCGATCCGTTCATATCCTCGATCAATTTGGCCGACATTGCGAATCGTAGATTTACCATTTGCGGCTAACGCGGCCAATACCAAAGATAACCCTGCACGAATATCCGGGCTTTCCACATCTGCGGGGTAGAGCCGGGTTGGGCCTTGAACGATACACCGGTGGGGGTCACACAACACGATCTGTGCACCCATTTTTTTCAACTTGTCCGTAAAGTACATACGCCCTTCGTACATCCAGTCGTGAAACAACACACTGCCTTGTGCTTGCGTGGCAATGACAATGGCGATGCTCATTAGATCCGTTGGGAACGCCGGCCAGGGCATCACTTTAATTTCTGGAATCGAGTTGTCCAGATCGGGTTTTATCTGCAGAGATTGGCCTGCTGGAACGATAATGTCTCCGCCCGATGGATGCCAGGTAATCCCAAACCGGCCAAACACCAGTTTCACCATGTCCAGGTATTTTGCACCGGCCTGACGGATGATAATCTCTCCACCTGTCAAAACCGCAGCACCGATAAAACTCACAACCTCTAAATAATCCGGCCCGATGGTAAATTCACCACTCCCCAGATTCGCCACGCCTTCGATTTGCAAGGTGTTGGACCCAATATTTTGGATACGTGCGCCCAATCCATTTAGAAAATGGCACAATTCTTGTACGTGAGGTTCGGAGGCTGCATTTCGAATAAGGGTATTTCCTTCGGCTGTCACAGCGGCCATAATTGCATTTTCGGTGCCTGTAACGCTGGCGTCATCCAGCAAGATATCTGAGCCTTTGAGACCATCTGCTTGAAAACGGAAAATGTTCTCTGACCGGTCGAACACCGCTTCCGCTCCCAAAGCGCGCAATGCCAGGATATGGGTGTCCACCTTCCGGCGGCCAATGACATCCCCCCCTGGGGGGGGCAGGTGCAGCATCCCCGTCCGGGCAGTCAACGGCCCGGCGAGTAAGAACGAGGCCCGGATGCGGCGGCATAACTCTGGGTCGAGATTGGCTTCTTGAATTTGCCGGGCATGAACACGCCAGGTATGCGGGGCCAGAGTTTTGACCTCTGCCCCCAAACTTTCCAGTAACGCCCGCATTGCCCACACATCTTGTATTTCCGGCACATTTCGCAAGATGACGGGTTGGTCGGTGAGCAAACAAGCAGCCAGGATGGGCAGGGCGGCATTTTTATTCCCCGAAGGTGTTACTTCCCCTTTCAACGGATGCCCCCCCTCGATAATAAATTTATCCATGAGAAACTCTCCTAAAAAGCAAAGTTAAGATGGCTCTTTGGGAATTGATGTGGTTAATGCCAGATTTTGGGATGTGAGTGGGGTATACACCCCACTCACACCCCAAAATCTGGAGACCTCCCCGCCGATTCCCAAAGAACCAAAAAATTCCCCACATTGGGCGAAGGAATAGAATCAGGGCTGTACAGAGGGACAGGAATGTTAGTTTTCTGGCGCTTCCGGCCTTTTACGGAAGAATAACATAACCAGCACGATCAATCCGCCGA
>DATDOR010000441.1:0-6140 GCA_035293165.1 Anaerolineales bacterium
GATCCGAACGCAGATGACCCCTACGCCGCTTCCGAAGAGGAGAAAAATATCTCCTGGACGCTGGGACACCTGATCGTCCATGTCACCGCTTCCTCCGAAGAAGCCGCATTCCTCGCCGCCGAACTCGCGCGGGGCGTCCTCTACGAACAACGCCGCTCCCGCGCGGAAGTCCACTGGACGACAGTGACCACTATCGAACAGTGCCGCGCCCGCCTGGAAGAATCCCGCCGGATGCGCCTCGCCAGCCTCGACCTCTGGCCGGACAAACCCTATCTGAATAACGCCTACACCTCCCCGAATAGTGGGATGGTGATCAACCCCATCACCCGTTTTGTTTTCGGCTTAAGTCATGATGACGCCCATTTGGAGCAATTCAAAGAGGTGGTGCAGCAGGCGCAAGCGGCAAGAAGTGATTAGTGCTTAGGAGAGAAATGCCAAAACGCCTCCAACCCACCGGCATGACTGCCTTCACCATCATCTGGTTTGGGCAGCTCGTCTCTCTCCTGGGCAGCGGGATGACGACGTTTGCCATCAGCATTTGGGCCTGGGAGGAGACCGGGAAGGCGACTGCGCTCGCGCTGGCGATGTTCTTCGGGTTTGGCCCGCAGGTGATTCTCAGTCCATTGGCGGGGGCAATTGTTGACCGGTATGATCGGAAACTGGTGATGATCGCCAGTGACCTGGCAGCGGGGTTGGCGACGATTGCACTGTTCATCCTGCTCAATCTCGATCAATTAGAAATCTGGCATTTGTACGTTGCCAATGCCTTTGCCGGAGCGTTTGGTGCCTTCCAGTTCCCGGCGTATAGCGCGGCCGTCACGGTGATGATCCCCAAAGAGCATTACGGGCGGGCGAACGGGATGATTGCGCTGGCAGGTTCTGCCTCGGGCATCTTTGCGCCGATCATTGCCGGGGCAATGATTGGGCTGATCGGAATTGGCGGGATTATGACCTTCGACATCATCACGTTTGTCTTTGCGATTGCGATGGTGCTGCTCGTTCACATTCCCCAGCCAAGACAGTCCAAAGAAGGGCAGGCCGCGAAGGGCAATTTGTGGCAGGAGTCGATGTTTGGCTTCAAGTATATCTTCGCCCGTCCCAGCCTGTTGGGATTGCAGTTGATCTTTTTCTTTATCAACCTGACAGCCATGTTCAGTTTCTCCCTGACCGTGCCGATGATCCTCGCCCGGACGGGAAATGATGAGTTGATCCTGGGCAGCGCGCAATCCCTCGGCGCAATTGGCGGCGTCGCGGGCGGGTTACTCCTCAGCGTGTGGGGCGGCCCCAAACGCCGGGTATACGGCGTCCTCGGTGGGATGTTTTTGATCAGTTTGCTCGGGGGGCTACCGATGGGGGTCGGGCGTTCGCTGTTTTCGTGGGCATTGGGCGGATTTATGACCGGGTTTGTCATCCCCATCCTGAACGGATCAAACCAGGCCATCTGGCAGGCGAAAGTCCAGCCGGATTTGCAGGGGCGCGTGTTTGCCGTCCGGCGGTTGATCGCCCAGATTTCTGCGCCCATTGCGATGCTCTCTGCGGGACCGCTGGCGGATCGGGTATTTGAACCCGCGATGGCGGTGGAAGGTTCCCTGGCGGGGACGTTTGGCTGGCTGGTCGGGACTGGCCCCGGCGCGGGCATGGGGTTGATGTTCGTCATCACCGCGACATTGGGCGCGTTCATCGGCCTTGGCGGATTCTTGTTCCCCGCCGTGCGCAATGTGGAAGATATCATGCCTGATCATGATGCTGTGCTGCAAGTGGAAGGAGTAGATGAAATGGAGGCAGTGCCGGTGTGAGCGTAAACAAGTGCACAGGTAGACAGGTGTACAGGTATAATGCCGCTACCTGTTTACTTGTCTACTTTGTTTACCTGAATTTCTATGACCAACATCACTCCCAACCACACGCCTACCCTGAAATGGGAATGGGGAACTGGATATGACTTTTTCGCCAGTTTGCACGTGCTCCATGAGCCGGATCGGTTCGGCTTGCGAGGTGCGTGGGCGAAGGGGGTGCGGACGCGCCTCCCCGCCGGGCCGCGGGAATTCTTCGAGCGGACGGCACACTCCTATCTGGGGGCGTTTCCCTGGATTCATTCGCTGCCCGCCCCCCGGGATGGGGAAACGATTCTCGACTCGTTCAGCGATTTGCCGGTCAAAGAACGTTTGCCCGCCTTGATGGGCAAATCTGAAATCCCCCAGCCGATGTTGGACATCCTGACGGAGGTCGCCGACCGGGGGAGTTGGACGCCCCAGGATCGGGATGGGATTGCTGACCTCATCCAACAAATGGGGGTGGAGAAATACTTTGGCGACCTGGAAGAAATGTTGATGATGTGGGCTGGTGCACAGGTGTTTGGCGAACAAGCGTTGGAGGCATTTAAAACCTATTACCACGTGTTCTTTGCCGAGGAAGAAGCGCGCATTGGCCCGGCCTTGCAAGAAGCGCTCGTCCATGCCCAAGACCTCGCCGAAAAACTACCCCTGCCCGAGCTGCTCGAAGAGTTGTCCGAAGGGGTGCGGTTTGACCAGATTCCGCCGACGCCCAACCTGGTAATGGTCCCTTCCTTTTGGCTTGATCCGTTGATCACGATGTACCGGATCAACCCGATGGAGAGCATTTTTGTGTTTGGCGGACGCCCCGACGATTACGCCCTCGTACCAGGAGAAGCGGTACCCGACGCGCTGTACAACGCCCTCAAAGCCCTTGCCGACCCCACACGCCTGCGAATTCTCCACTATCTGGAAGAAAAACCCCTCACCCCCACCGAACTGGCGGCGATCTTGCGCCTGCGCGCGCCAACGGTCATTCACCACCTGAACAGCCTGCGCCTGGCGGGGTTGGTGTACTTCAGCTATGGCAAAGGGGACAAACGCTATGCCGCCCGCACCAGCCGCATTTCGGAGATGTATTTGCAATTGCGCCGTTACCTGGGTGTGTCCGATGCCCAACGCAGCGAAGACATCTCCGGCAGGCCGCCATATGTGGCGTAGTTTGATAAAAATCCGTAGCCCAGGGGTTTGTCCCCGTCAACCGCCCACAAGGGGCTAGACTACGAAAACTTGAGAAGACAAATGAATATCCAACCTTCTGGCCGAAAGCTCGGCCAAACTTTTGTGACGTATGCCAACCGGGTCGGAGCGTTCCAGCGCAATGCCCGGTTGTATTTGTTAAACGTCATATTGGCCGGGGCCGCATTTGGCGTGTTCCGGTTGTTGTTCAATTTTTATGTCCTTAGCTTGGGATATGATGAATCCCTCCTCGGCAAACTGATTACTACCAACAACCTGACCGCACTCCTGGTGGCGCTGCCTGTCGGATATCTCGCTGATCGTATTGGTCGAAAACGCTCGCTGATCCTCAGTGGGTCGTTGACCAGCCTTTCCGTACTGACGATGGTGCTTTGGCCTTCTGCCGGATTGTTTTTTGCGATGAACATTCTGCTTGGACTGGCACAAAGCCTGGGAGCGGTGACGACTGCGCCCTTTTTGATGGAAAACAGCGGGGAGGAAGAGCGGACGTATTTGTTCAGTTTTAGCTTTGGGCTGCAGACCCTGGCCGGGTTCGTAGGGAACTGGCTGGGCGGTTATCTCCCGTCCTGGATGGGAGTCTGGCAGACCGCATCCCCGACGAGCAGTACCGCATACGGATGGGCTTTGGGATCGGTGGGCGTACTGGCGATCTTGGGGCTGGTTCCATTGTTGGGGGTGGAGCGAAAGTTCAAAGGCGGAGATCAGGAGGCCAGCACCATGTTCGCGCCATTATCCTACTTCCGGTATCAGCGCGTCCTGCTCGGCCGGTTGATTCTCCCCTTGTTTATTACTTCGATTGGTGCAGGGATGATCATGCCGTTTATGAATGTATTCTTCCGCACCGTTCATCGCCAACCGGATGGGGTGATTGGGACGTTGTTCGCGTGGGGGTCGCTGGCGATGGGGGTTGGATTATTGATTTCTCCGGTGCTGGCCGAAAAATACGGCAAAATCCAGGTGGTGGTGATTACTCAGGCACTTTCCATCCCGTTTTTAATGGTGTTGGGTTTTTCGCCCTGGTTCTGGCTCAGCGCGGGGGCGTATTACGTCCGGCTGGCGCTGATGAACATGAGCAATCCGGTATACCAGACGTTTGTGATGGAACACGTTGATCCCGATGCGCGGGCAACGGTCGCCAGCCTGACGAGCATGGCGTGGAACTTCGGTTGGGCCTTCAGCCCGGTAGTGAGTGGGTATTTGCAGGTGCAGAGCGGGTTTAACCTGCCGTTTACGATTACAATTGTGAGTTATATCCTGGCTGTGACGCTGTATTGGCAGTTTTTTTGGCGGGGGCGGGAGCAATTCGTTTCAGCGGCGGTGGGGGATTGATATAGCCTTGAAAAACAACAATCACTAAAAAGGTGTACGTAGGGAGTGTACACTCCCTACGTACACCTTTTTTAGGTTACCTTCTACTCCAGAATGAGTAGTTATACTTCACGATTCCCGCGCCTCAGTTTGAAGCACAGACTTCTCCTACCCAATCATCGAGCGTCGGGTGGGTGATGCTCGTCACACAGTCGAGGCTGAGGGAATGATATTGAATCAAAAGCCGTCATTGGATCATGGCCCAATAAAGGTTTGTCGCCGCGACTCGAAGGCATCGAAGTAGTAGGTGCCGCTGGTACCAGCGTCAACCCCTGATAATGCACCCAGCTGGGCACGGTCTATACGCCGGGTATCATTATCGACTCCTGTGAGATCGGCCTGCTGAGTGCCATCGATCCACAACGTCAGGCCGCCATCGTTTGCCCCCATGGCTGTCGCCGCCCGCCAGTCCAACTCAATGAAGTGAGGCGCATCGCTGATGGTGAACCAGTTGGTGATCACCCAGTTTGAGCTGTCGTTCAGCAGGTTCGCTCTGAGTTGGTAAACTCCTGAGAAGTTGCGGAACTTCACTTGCAATATCTGTGTGGTGCCCGTAAAGCCCTTGAAGATGAAGTGAGCGTCGCCGCTGGCCATCGAGATCGAGTTGGGGTCAAAGTAGAAGCGTGCCCGGTAACGCGGCTCGGCATCAGGCGTGTCATCCGTGAGGTAAATTGCGCTGGTGTCATTGATCACCGCCTGCAAGCCCTGGCTGCCCACCAGTGCAGCCGCGCTGCTGACACTGAGATCACCCTGCCCAGTGTTGCTGGAAGACCAGGCTGACAGATCCCCCGACTCGAAATCATCGGCGAAGATCACGTCTGACGAGCTTGGCGTGTTTGTTATAGTCGGTATAGGTGTGGATGTCGGGGTATTTGTTAGCGTTGGTGATGGACCCATGGTGGCTGTAGCGGTCGCGGTGGCAGTCGCCAGAGGCGTATTTGTGCGTGTTGCCGTAACAGTTGGCGTAGATGTCGCCAAAGGCGTATTCGTCGGCGTGAAAGTGGTGGCCGAGGCGGTGTTAGACCAAGCCGAAGTTCCGCCTGAATTCTCGGCGTTCACTCGATACCAGTAGGTAGTATTGGGGCTCAGACCGGTGTCAATGTAGCTGACGATGTTTGCACCCACCGAACCGAGGAGGCTGAAATTAACACCGTCAAGGGAGCGCTCGATGTTGAAGCTCGCCTCGTCGTTCGCATTGTCGACCCAGGACAGATCCATGGCCGAGCTCGACACTGCGGTGGCGTTCAAACCGCTGGGCGCTGCGGGAGGGTTCGCCGACAGGGCGTAGTAGACGCTATATCCCTGCCCGCCCGGAAACGCCGGGGGCGGCGAGCCGCCGACGACATCCATCCAGGTCATGGCCCCCTGGTCCTCGTGGGCGAGGATGTGGCAGTGCATGATGGTGCGTCCGGCGTAGGGGCTGCTGGTCGCGGCGTTCAGGTCGAAGCGCACCGAGCAGTTGCCCGCCATGGTGTCGTAATACTCACCCTCCTCGAAGTCCCCGCCGCAGCCCGATTGTGCCTGGAAGTGATAGACGTGCAAGTGGAAGGGGTGGTTGACCGCGCCTTTGATGGACCAATCCTGGACGGCATTGGCATTCAGGGTGAAGGTAGGCGTGTTGACGTCGAACTTGCTGCCGTTGACGGTTCGGGCGCCCATGTTGATGGGCTCGTTGTGGACACCGGATTCGTTGCGCAGATCGCGCAGATAGGCAGGCCGGGCGGCTGACCAGGGGGAAAC
>DATDOR010000442.1:0-8495 GCA_035293165.1 Anaerolineales bacterium
GTTCCATGTGCGCTGATGTAATTGACTTCATCGGGATTGATCCCGCCCGTCTCCAGCGCGATCCGCATCGCTGCCGCGCCTCCTGAGCCATCCTCGGCGGGGGCAGTGACATGGAATGAGTCAGCAGTGGCCGCGTATCCGGCCAGTTCGGCCAGGATTTCAACCCCACGGGCTTTGGCATGACTTTCCCTTTCGAGGATCAGAATTGCGCTCCCTTCTCCCATCACCAATCCGTCGCGGTCGCGGTCAAAAGGCTGGGGCACACCATTCCCCTGACGGGTCATCGCGCCCAGCCGGTCGAACGAACCCACGCCAATCGGGATGATGGTTGCGTCAGCCGCTCCGGCAATTGCAGCATCCATAATGCCCGTGCGAATCATCATCCATGCGGTGCCAATCCCGTCCGCGCCAGAGGCACATGCCGAGGCAACCGAAAAAGACGGGCCTTTTGCGCCAGTTTCAATCCCGATCATCCCTGCCGCGCCGTTTGGCATGACTTTGGGAATGATATAAGGGCTGAGTTTGCGCGGACCTGACTCTTTAATTGTGAAGGCAGCATCCTGAATCGTTTCAAATCCACCAATAGCAGCAGAAATGATTATCCCCACGCGCCCGGCATTTTCTTCAGTGATTTGCAGACCAGAGTGGGTAAGTGCTTCTCGTGCGGCGACGAAGGCAAGCTGCTCAAAGCGGTCACGGCGACGGGCTTCTTTAAAAGGCATGTAATCGTCAGGGTTGAAGTTCTTGACTTCACAGGCATATTTCACGAGGTAATCGGTAGTATCGAAGAGCGTAATGGGGCCTATACCGGAAACCCCGTTCTTAATGTTTTGCCAGGTGTCTTTAACATTGTGGCCGAGGGCATTAATTGTCCCCAAACCGGTGATGACAACTTTGTCGGGCATTCTTTTCTCCACAGATTGGAGATTGGGGATGAGAGATTGGGGAATCTCTAATCTCAAATCTCTAGTTACTTTTCAATCCCGAACCCGTCAGCAATACAACGATGGGTTCAGGCGCTTGTTCAATAATTTGACCGAGGGCATCCCACACGATGGCGGAGGTCGGCTCTACATAAAACCCGCGCCGGGCGAGTTCGTTTCGTCCAGGGAGGATGTTTTCTTCGGGAACGGCGAGCAGCGTCCCCTGGCTGGCCTGGACGGCGGTTAGGACAGCATCACCCCGGATAGGAGTGCTGACGCGGACACCTTCGGCAACCGTTTCACCTTCCGTGACCCAGCCGAGGCCAGCCTGCCCGTGATTATACACGGCCCAAAGGGGGGCGCAGTTTAACGCTTGCACACCGACCAGGCGTGGAACACAATCTATCACCCCGGCTCGTTTCAGGTTATCGAACCCCCTCGCCAGGCCCAGAAGCAAGATTCCGTGTCCGGCGGGGGATATGACCGTTCCCGGACTCCCTTCGAGTTGATCAACCATCTCATAGGCAGCGGTTGCAAAACCGGGGATGAGGTGAGGCAAGTAAGCATGGCTGGCGTAGGTGGCTCCAGCGTCGGCGGCGCGGCAGACTGCCTCTGCCACATCGGAACGGCGGCCCAGGATGCGGACGAGTTCGGCTCTGTAGGCGGCGATCTGGCTACGTTTGGGGCCGGAAGCGTAATCAGGGATGAAAACCCGTGCTTTGATACCCGCCCGTGTGGCATAAGCGGCAAAGGATGCCCCGGCATTGCCGGAAGAGTCTTCAACGGCTTCCGTGATGTTCCGGGAACGGAGAAAACTGGCGAGGAGGGCGACGCCCCGGTCTTTGTGTGAGCCGGTGGGGTTGAGGGATTCGAGTTTGAAGGCAACCTGTTTCTCGGCCGCGTCTGCCCAGACAAGGGGGGTATTGCCTTCGCCAAGAGTCACAACGGGCGCGTTTTCGGGGAGACCAAACGTGTGCTGGTAACGCCAGATGCCGGGTTGGGTCGAGTCTACCTGCGCGGGATCGAAGGGGGGGAGTTCCGGCATGTCAAATACTCCACCGCAAGTGGGGCATTTGTAGGGGACACCAGTTTCAGGGTAGGGGTGGTGGCAGTTGGTGCAGTGAATCATTGTAGCATTCAGCAGGTCGTTTTCAATATCCAGTTCAATCCACTTTAGACTGACTGAACATTAAATACTGGTTACTCCCCCACATGCGGCACATATTCTCCCTCCACCCATTCCTCCCCTTTCGGGCCAACTTCTTTTTTCCAGATGGGGACGATTTGTTTGAGGCGGTCAATCCCATATCGGGCAGCATCAAAAACACCGGTATCGCGGTGAGCCGCCGTGCAGGCAATGAGGACGGTGGGGGTTCCAGGATACAGGCGACCCGTCCGCTGGACGATGGCAATGCCTTCGACAACCGGCCATTTTTCGCGGATTTCGTCGGCGACCTGTTTCATTTTCGCTTCGGCCATGGGGATGTAGGCTTCGTATTCCAGGTATTCAGTTTTCGGGGGTAGGCCGTCTTTGTGAGATTCGCCGCGCACCATCCCCGTAAAAATCGCCGCCGCGCCGGTAGAAGGGAGGGTGATTTGGGCGAGGAGGTCGTCAAGGTCGAGGACTTCTTCGGTAATGGCGTAGAGGGTGGGGTAGTGGTTTTGTTGCCTGGTCACGTGGTATTGAATATTAGAGGTTAGGGATTGAGAATTAGCCGCCTGAGACGGGGGGAAACAGGGCAATTTCAGCCCCTTCGGGGATTTCATCCTGGTCGAAGGCGAATTCGCGGTTGATGGAAACCAGGACGCTGCTCAAAGCCGGTTGGAGTTTGGGAAAATGATCGGGCAGGCGGGTTTTGAAGGTCGCGACATCCATCCCCGGTTCGAGTTCGATTTCCGTTCTGCGGGTTCCGGCGAGGTCTTTGAGGGTGGCGAAGAAGAGGAGGTTTACTTTGTTCATAGGGTTTCTTTTCATTATTTGCATATCGTGTAAGTGGGTATCGTAATCTTTTACTCGTTGATGACATCCCCGCTCTGGCCGCCGCGCTTTTCGATGAGACGAATATTTTGGATTTTCATGGTTTTTTCAATGGCTTTAGCCATATCGTAAATGGTGAGAGCAGCAACAGACACGGCGGTCAGTGCTTCCATTTCCACGCCGGTTTTCCCGGTCGTGCGGGCGGTAGCAGTGATGATCAGGCCAGGTAAGTCGGAGGAAAATTCGATCTCGACGCCGATATGGTTGAGCGGGATCGGGTGACAAAGCGGGATCAAGTCACTCGTTCTTTTTGCGGCCATGACACCAGCCAGTTGTGATATTGTGACAACATCACCCTTTTTCAAATTACCCTGGCGGATGGCTTCAAATGTTCCGGGGAGCATATGGACTTCCCCGCGGGCGATGGCAATTCGGGAGGTATCGGGTTTTTCACCCACATTTACCATATGGGCACGGCCCTGAGAGTCAAGATGAGTGAGAGGCTGGGGCGTCATTAACCAGAATTATAGCAAAGAAACAGGGGATTGTATTTGCAACACAATATGGCTCTTTGGGATTTGCCGTGGTTAATGCCAGATTTTGGGGTGTGAGTGGGGTGTACACCCCACTCACACCCCAAAATCTGGAGACCTCCCCGCCGATTCCCAAAGAACCCACAATATATATCAACTTTTTCTAAAAAAACGAGGCTTAAATTCCATCCTGTGCTACAATCAGAAAAAAGACAAGGTGAAAAATTTCTTCGTATGATGCCTAATGCTGAGATTATTACGATTGGTACCGAAATTATGCTGGGGGATATTGTGGACAGCAATGCGCCATACATCGCCCGCAAACTGCGTGATGTCGGAATTGAGGTACGGCGCACGTGGAGCATTGGCGATTATATTGATGACATTGCCAATGCTATTCGCGAAGCCACACAACGCGCGGAGATCATTATCACAACAGGTGGTCTCGGCCCAACTGTGGACGATCCCACACGGGAAGCTGTTGCCCGTGCATTCGGCGTGCAAATTGAATATCACGAAGAACTCTGGCAACAAGTAGTGGACCGGTTTGCGCGGTTTGACCGTTATCCAACGGAAAACAACCGTAAGCAGGCATACATTCCCCAGGGCGCAGTAGCAATTGAAAATCCTGTAGGGACGGCCCCAGCCTTTATGGTAGGATTCCCTATCCTGAACCCATCCACTGAGTATAAGGATAAGATGGGATGGGTTGTTTCTCTACCTGGTGTCCCGCGAGAGATGGAGCATTTACTGGAACATGCTGTGCTCCCCCATTTCCGCAAAAATTTTGCATTAAACAGTGTGATCGTTGCGCGGATACTTCATACTGCTGGCGTTGGCGAGTCGCAAATTGACGAAAAAATTGGCGATCTCGAAGAACAGGCCAACCCAATGGTTGGATTAGCGGCTCATTCAGGGCAAGTGGATATACGGATCATTGCAAAAGCCCGCACTATGGACAAAGCCCAGCATCTCATCCAACCCGTAGAAACCGAAATCAGGCAGCGATTGGGTCATTGGATCTATGGGGCAGATGGTGAAAATCTCGAAGATGCCGCACTAAATCTGTTACGAGAACGGAACTGGCATCTCACAGTTGTTGAAGGCGGGTTGGAAGGCAAGCTTCTCCGGCGGTTTGCCAAAGAAAATGGTGTTTTCTTGAGTGGAGAGGCTCGCCCAGCTCCTTTTATGGATCTCGAGACATTACGAACAGCAACTGCTTTGTACCGGCAAATTCAAAACGCGGAGGTCGGCTTGGGCGTCTCTTTGCAACAAGGGCAGGAAAAACGTGATATTTATCTGGTGATGATTACTCCAGATGATGAAAAAACCTTGCGAATGCCCTATGGCGGGCCCCCTCAATTGGCCGCTCGCCGGGCAGTTAACCTGGGATTAGATTTATTGAGAAAGATTGAAAGATAGATGGGCAGTTTTTGAACTATCAAGGAAATCTTCATGACGCAAACTGCAGATATATTATTGATTAATGCTGTTGTGCTGACAATGGACGAAAAACTTGCTTTGTTTGAGCCTGGGGCAGTGGCCGTAAATGGAGATTCTATCGTTGCAGTTGGGCCAGAGGCGGAAATCAAGACCGTCTTTTCCGCGCAAGAAGTGGTAGATTGTCAGAGAAGAGTGCTCATGCCCGGCCTGATCAACGCCCATACCCATGTTCCGATGACGCTCCTCCGTGGTCTGGCCGATGATTTACGCTTGGATGTCTGGTTGTTGGGGTATATGATGCCCGTCGAACGGGAGTTCGTTTCTCCTGAATTTGTCCGGCTAGGGACGAAGTTGGCGTGTGCAGAGTTGATCCGCTCGGGGGTGACGACATTCAATGATATGTATTATTTTGAAGAAGAGGTTGCGAAGGCAACAGCAGAAGCAGGACTGCGCGCGGTATGCGGACAAACGGTCCTCAAATTTCCCTCTCCCGACGCTGAGTCTTATGAAGAATCCCTCGCACGAGCACGAGAATTTATTGATGGATGGAAAAACCACCCCTTGATTGTGCCAGCTATTGCTCCCCATGCACCATATACATGTACAGAAGAGATTTTGCGCTCTTGTGCCGCATTAGCCGTTGAGTTTGATGTGCCTCTCCACATTCATTTATCAGAAACTGCGCTGGAGGTTGAAAACAGCCGAAATGAACATGGCATTCCGGTCATTCCTTATGTGCGGGAACACAAAATCTTCGATGCAAAGGTGATTGCCGCTCACTGTGTACATATTGATAATGGTGAAATGCGAACGTTAAAGCGGTATAATGCAGGTATTGCTCATAACCCCTCCTCGAATCTCAAGTTGTCATCGGGAGTTGCGCCAGTTGTCAAGATGTTGGAATTGGGGTTGAGTGTTGGGATTGGGACGGATGGTCCGTCATCGAACAATGATCTGGATATGTTCGAGGAAATTCGACTAACATCGTTCCTGGCCAAAGGGACAAGTGGCGACCCGACCGCGGTGTCCGCCCCACTCGCCCTCACAATGGCAACCCGGTTAGGGGCGCGGGCACTCCACGCGGGGCAGTGGACAGGTTCAATCGAGGCAGGAAAACGCGCGGATCTGATCCTTGTGGACATTTCTCCCTTACATAATTCACCGCGATTCCAGCGCGATCTTGCAGGAGCATATGCTCAAGTGGTTTTTGCTGCAAAGTCTACCGATGTAACAGATGTCATGGTCAACGGCAATTGGGTCATGCGTGATCACCAGTTGCTTACATTGAATGAACCGGAATTACTCGCAGAGGCGGCGGATTATGCAAAAAGCATTGATTTCTTCTTGATCAAACGCGAGCAATCGGTTCTATCAAAACTGGTGGCAATTGGAGGGGCCATTCAGGAGGAGAGTTTTGAAGTCCAGGCCAAAGTGCGTTTGCCCGACCCCGCGCCGCTGCTCGCTGCGTTGGAAAAGGATGAAATAGAGGTCTTATATACGCGTCACTACCGGGAATATGATACTTATTTCCGCTTCGATGACCCCGAACAGGGTTATCTGCGCTATCGTGAAGATGAGTTCATTGATACAGAAGGACAGGTAAGCAATGCCCGCTACCGGCTGACATTAATTGGCCCGATACGAGAACGGGAATATCTTTCTGATGTCATGCTATCTCGTAGCCGCTTCATTGCTCCAGCCAGCCATAGTTTGCGGTTCTATCGAGAATATTTTAAGCCAGCTAGTGAAATTCTCATCGAAAAAGACCGGCTTCGCTGGCGAATTATCTTCCAGGACACGACGTTTTACGTTAATTTAGATAGAGTGAATAAACCTGATTTAGGATATTTTCTAGAAATAAAAAGCAGAACCTGGAGCCGCCGTGATGCGGAACACAAATCTGCTCTGATTGCAGAGCTTGTAAAATTTCTGAGTGGTAAACCTGAAGAAACGGTTTCAGATGATTACGTTAAAATTGTTGAAAAGGATACATAGGATGTAATCTTAAAAAGCTTGACGATGTTATCACCATTCACTTTTACGAAAGTGGCGGTCTTTAGAGAAAAACAGACTGTCATTTTATACGCGTTTCTGTCCCTGCACAGAACTTTTAGATACGTGTATACTCGAAAACAAATGTCAGGATCAAATCATTTTCTAATTAGCGTGCACGGATGCCTTGTGTGTTAAACTGGAAGATTCTGTACATTTTAGTTAGAGGCCCTCAGGTCCAGAATAGTTTAGTCGTGTATTTGTCTCTTAGTAATCGCAGAGTATGAATCTGCAGAAGATTGGTCGCTACGAAATACTGTCCGAAATTGAGCGGGGTGGCATGGCAACGGTCTATTATGCCCGTGATCCATTTGTTGACCGCTATGTGGCAATCAAGATTCTTCCACGCGCACTCGTGCATGATGCTGAGTCTAGAGCAAGATTCGAACGCGAGGCGCGCATCATTGCTACAATTGAACATCCTGCCATTGTTCCCATTTATGATTACGGGGAAGAAGATGGGCAGCCTTTCCTGGTAATGCGGTTTATGAAGGGAGGTTCATTAGGCCGGCGATTACGTTACAACATCTTTTCCATCGCTGAAGCCAGGAGCATCATCCTTCGCGTGGCACCAGCAATTGATAAAGTCCACCAATTGGGGATCGTTCACCGTGATTTAAAGCCAGATAACATCTTGTTTGATGAGGATGATCACCCTTACATTGCTGACTTTGGCATTGCAAAACTAGCAGAGGCCAGTGCCTCTATTTCAGGGGATAAGCTCGTTGGAACCCTCTACTACGCCAGCCCCGAACACTTACAAAAAGGCAATGCTTTAAACGCTCTCAGTGATATCTATGCGCTGGGCGTAATCTTATTTGAAATGGTGACTGGCGACGTCCCGTTCAAAGGGGAAGTTACAACCCAACTCATCAAAGCCATCTTAATGGATCCGGTTCCGAAGGCTTCTGAATTCAACCCAAGTCTTCCCTTTGCTATTGACGCCTTGATTCAGCGAGCGATGGCCAAAAACCCAAAGCATCGCCATCAATCTGCCATTGAGTTTGCAAGTGCACTCGAAGCAGTTGCTCAGGCTGTAGGAGTTTCCGATTCAAATGGTGATCGTTCTCCAGTCCTTGTCTCTCCGGTAAAAATTTCCTCTCGCTCACAAGCAGAACGGGATGGCGTTTCTACACTGCCCTTTCCCGAAGACGAACTCAAATTAAATCCATCAAAATCACCAGTATCTACAGTTGTTTTAGAACCAGGTTTTGAGGCTTCTTTTAGCCAGATAGGTCTTGGAGAAGCAGAAGCAGCTACCCCCATTGATATTCCAATGGAACCCCCCAAAAAAGAGAGACGGCGTGCTCTTTTTTGGATATGGTGGTTTGGTATTGGATTAATGGCCATTCTGTTATGGGTCAATTCAGCATTGGCCATTTTTCCTTTCAATTCAGGTACAATAACACCAACGCTAGATGTTTCACCTTCGTCTGTTGCTGCTGAAGCGTTAACTGAAACTGCCGAGTTTGAGGCGACTCCGACTCCTACACCGTCCAACACGGCTACTCCAACCCCATCTTTGACTCCTACGGAAACGATTACACCTACGCCTACTGCTACTTT
>DATDOR010000443.1:0-6139 GCA_035293165.1 Anaerolineales bacterium
AGGTTCCCCTACAATTGCCGTAGATTGTCCGGTTCGCATCCGGTTGAAGACCGCCCGCAGCTCAGTTTCACGGTTTATGAAATCATCGCCTCGAACAGGTGGGCCATACCGAAATGGATTTTTTTCCAGAACTGCCATTGGATATCCTTAATCCTTTAAATTCTGGAATTATTATATATCTACTCCCTCATTTACAGGTAACTTAACAAGGGGAGTTCTCAAATCAGGAAAATGGGCTTTGGGAGGCGCGGCGGGAGAAGTTGAATGCGTTTCAGTTTGGGTAATCACTTTTAGACGTATCGTCAGGGGTACCCCCATTGGTTTAGGGCTGATATTCTTCGATCCGGTTTCGCCCCAAGTTTTTCGCGACGAGGAGCGCGGTGTCTGCCCGGTCAATCAGGGAAGCCAGGTCAATAATATCCTCGGTCAGGGTGGCGACCCCGAGACTGATGGTGATGGAGATTTCGCCGCGTTCTGTTTGGAAAGGTGTGTGGGCAATGTGCGTGCGGAGACGTTCTGCCAGGAGCAGGGTGTTGGCCTTGTCGGTGTGAGGAAGCAGGATGGTAAACTCTTCACCTCCATACCGGCCAAATACATCCGTCCCTCTGATGATCTGCTGGCAACGCCGGGCTAAGATGCGCATGACCTGGTCTCCTGTGATATGTCCAAAGGTATCGTTGATTTTCTTAAAATGGTCAATGTCAATCATGATGGCTGAGAGGGGGATAGAATAGCGCCGGGCTTTTTCGAATTCGATTTTGCCCAGTTCAAACATCCGCCGCCGGTTCAGAATGCCAGTGAGTTCATCAATCGTGGCTAGCGTTTGGACCTCCTGGAACAGACGTGCATTTTCCAGGGAGATGGCAATCTGGTCTGAGAATAATCTCAGAAGTTGTAAATCCGAGGACGAGAAATTACGTTCGGGGCGCGTATCCGCGAGAACAATGACTCCTAGCAGTTTGTCGCGCAGCATAATAGGGGAGGCAATCATACCGCGCCAGGGCCCATCGTCAAATTTTGAGAAACGGCCTTCAAATTGTTTGTAATCATGAAGAATGAGGGGTGCTTGCGTTCTGGCAACGTGCCCGATCACACCCTCCCCAAGATGAATAGTCGAACCCCGATAGTCACGATCCATGTTGTGACATGCAGAGATTTCTATCAAATTCCTTTCCTCATGAAAGGTACCAAATTCACCGGCAGTTGCATTGATGAGGAAAACAGCCCGTTCCAAAACGGTGTCCAAAAAGAGGGGAAGTTCCAGTTGCGATGAAATTTTTGCGACCGCTGCGCGTAATTCTTCAAGTTTATCTACCCATTCCCTTTGGGCTTTATACAATCTTTCTTTTTGAACGGCCAGGGCGATGGCGTCCGCGATCTGGCTTAAGATAGGGATTTGCTCCTTCTTGAAAACCTGTAATTCGTCCCATGAAAAGTTTAATGCGCCGATGATGCCATCCGGTGTTTGTAGGGGAATGTTCATGCGTGCACGCGTCCCCCCTTCGTACAGGATCTTTTCCGCCGGGAAATGGATTTCCTCCGACAGATCGGGCGTAAAATGGATGCGACCGGCGAGAATATCTTCCGCGGCTGAAGTTGCTATCGCTGGCATGGTTACACCCTGCGAAAGTTCAGCACGCGGTTGGTCGAGAGCGACCATCGTAAAGGTTTCCTGGTCACTGCTGAGCAAAGCTAAGGTAATCCGGGTACATTTGGTAAACGCCTTAAGTCCTTCAGTGACTTCGGGAAAGGCCTCAATTAAGTCTTGGACTGAAGTCAGGCGATGTAAAATATCCCGTGCAGTTTTTGCTTCAAATGCATTTTGTTGCGTAGTTTCAAACAGGCGGGCATTTTCAATGGCTACTGCTACCTGATCAGCAAAAGCCAAAGCGAGTTCTGCATGACGCGGGGTAAAGTAGTTTACCTCTTTGTTGTCCAGTGCCAACATTCCAATAACAGTATCATGGACGATCAGTGGTACTCCCAGCCAGGAACGAATATGATCATGAGGAGGTTGTTGGAACGGGGCATATTCTTGGCGTGCATCTGAAAGGACTAAGTGACGACGTTTTAATATGACAACAGTATTGGGGTTATCACCGGGAATGGGAAAGGTTAATCCGACAACGGATTGTTCATCCAGCCAGCCATTACCACCGACGATTTCCAGATAACCATCCCGCAGTAATAGGACACAAGCGCTGTCGTAAGGAATCACGCGTGCCAGCTCACGCAAAATGCGTTCAATCGCCTCATTCTGCCGCAAGGTTTCGGCGACGATTGCACCGGCTTCGCGCAAGGTTTCTGCTTGCGCCCGTTGAGCGCGTTCGGCTTCATAAAGTTTTACTTTTACTATCGCAATCGCAGCCCGACTGGCGAGCGCCACCAGGAAATCAACAACATCGTTTGAGTAGTCCCGGCATTGTTGGTCTAACGCGTAGAGAACCCCTAACGCCTTTCCCTCAGCCGACAAGGGTACCCCCGCATAGGAACGCAACCCACCTTCGATCATTATCGGATTGGGTAATGCGAATTCAGGTTTCCGAACATCACGTTCGACCATTGGCTGTAAATGCTTGATGATCCACTGTGAAGCCCCACCTTCCTTTCGTAGCCGGTCGAGGATGTAACCAGTTGGAAATTGAGCCGAAGTAGAAGCTCCAGCGGTGTAACCCTGATTTTCTTCGTCCCATAAAACAATGATGGAATGTCCATCCGGTGTAACCAGCCGCTGGGTCTCAGACACAATCTTGTCTAATACTTTTTGTAATTCGGATTCCTGGTTAATAGAAAGTTCGATCTCAGCCAATGCGGCCTGACGCTGGTAGAGCAACCTTAATTCTGCAGTCCGCTCGGCAACCTTGATCTCTAAATCCCGTTTCTGTTGTTGAACCTGCTCAAACAGACTGGCATTTTCAATGGCAATCGCGGCGTAACTTGCCATCGTGACGAGGAGATCGCGATCTTCGATTGAAAAATTGGTGGGTTTCCTGTTGACGGCTGCCAACACCCCGATGTTGCGTTCTGGCGCTTGCAATGGAACTGCTAACATCGAACGAGCACGTAAGTTACTCTCTTCCCCTGTTTGCTTGTAATGATCAGGGTCTTGCTGAACATCTTGTACAATTTGAGCACTCCCCCCTTGAAGCGACCGGAACATAATCCCCTCTCCTGGCGGAATACGTTTCCCTATAATAGCATCAACCGCTGCATGAAAAACCAGTTCCCCAGTTTCGGGGTCTAACAAAGCTACTGAACAACTATCTGCATTCAGTAAACGTGCCGCTTGTTCCACAATCAATTCTAATAAGGGTTTGGTTTCAAGGGTAAAAGACAGCGCGGCACTGATTTTGTGTAAGGCCTCCAGACGTGCAACACGATCCGAATAAAGTTGGCGTGTTTCCCGAAGGTCAATGCTTGACTCAAACAGTCGCGCCTCGGTCTGGGCAAAGTCATGGACCTGTTGGCTCAACCGGTCTCGAATTTCATCCAATTGCTTTCTAGATCTATTTAATTCATATTCAATCGAATAAATAAGACTCAGATCGGTGACGATGACCAAAATCCCCTGAACTGAAAAGATTGTTTCGAAGTGAAGATAAAACGGGTGTCCTCTCGTATTCCGAAACTCGACCCCCACAGGTGTTGAAAACCCGCTGCCAGTGCTTGCCTGTTTAACGTAGGTTCGCAATTGTTCTTCAAATTTATCAAGGCCAGGAAATATTTGAAAGATTGATTTTCCCTGAAGCAACTCAATTTGAGACCCGTCGATAAATAACCGTAGCGACCCTGGTTCGATGATATGCAACTTTTCATCTAATAATGCATACCCAAGCGCGATTTTGTTTCGTGTGCGATTTTCCGATGGCTCGTGGGATTGAGGAACGATAACAGAAGACATGACAATTAATTTTCAATTGTAACCGATGAATTTGGTAACCGTTCACTTGGTGAGGGGATTATCCCAAAAAATGGTGTCCGCAGGGGGTGTACCCCCCTGCGGACACCATTTTTTGGGTTCTTACCCCCTTCAGGTGGGGGAACTGAACGGTTACTGAATTTGTTCGTTAGTAAAAAATCGGATAACGAGAGGGCTCTACCTGATGCAAGAGTTCATACACGATTTCGAAAACAGCCTCAACATTGGGTTTCGACCAGTAATTCCCATCTGACCCGTATGCAGGCCGGTGGGACTGTGCCGAGAGCGTGCGAGGTTCAGAGTCAAGCCACGTGTACCCCCCTTGTTTTTCCAACACTTCCTGCATCATATAGGCTGTTGTCCCACCGGGAACATCCTCATCTACGAAAACGATACGATTGGTTTTCTTTAGCGATTCAACAATCTTGTGATGAATATCAAAAGGTAACAGCGACTGCACATCAACCACTTCCACCTCAATCCCCACCTTTCCTAATAAATCTGCGGCCTCGGTCACGATCCGGCAGCAGGCGCCATATGTCACAATCGTTACATCGTTCCCCTCTCGGAGCACTTCCGGGACACCGACGGGGATGGTGTACTCGCCCACATTCTCTGGCAACCGCTCGCGCAAACGATAGCCATTTAAGACCTCGACTACCAGCCCAGGTTCGTCTGCCTTGAGCAGCGAATTGTAGAAACCTGCCGCGCGGGTCATGTCGCGTGGGACAAGGACATGTATCCCACGCACAAGATGGATAATTCCCGCCATGGGTGAGCCGGAATGCCAGATACCTTCTAAACGATGGCCGCGGGTGCGAATAATGACCGGGGCTTTTTGGACGCCCCGCGTACGCCAGTGCAAGGTTGCCAGGTCATCGGATATGATTTGCAGGCAATACAGCAGATAATCAAGATATTGAATTTCGGCTATCGGGCGCAGGCCGCGCATCGCCAAACCAATCGCCTGCCCAATGATCGTGGTTTCCCTGATGCCGGTATCCGTCACGCGTAACTCGCCGTATTTGGCTTGTAAACCGGCAAACCCTTGATTGACATCCCCGATTTTACCCACATCTTCCCCAAAAGCGACGACCCGTGGATCGCGCGCGAGGATCGCATCGAAACAGGCGTTCATAATCTGGTAGCCCTGCACGATCGGCGATTGGGGTGAGTAAACGGGGTTGATTTCGGGGATGTGTAGAATGGACTTAGCGGTTTCGCTGGTGAGATGAGAACTATACCGCGCCTGGTTGAGGAGCTGTTGTTGGTTTTTCCATTGAATAAGGATGTCTCGTACTAGGGCAGGTTCTTCGCGCAAAAGCATGAGAACTTGTTTTGTCGCAACCATGATGTCCCGCCGGATGAGGATTCGTTTAACAAAAAGGTCTTTTTTAATTTGTTCGATTTCGGGTTGAGATTGGGCGGGAATTGGTATTTCGTCGAGAATATCTGCCAATTCTTGCCTTTCAGCTTTGATCGGCTCCTGGTAAGCCTCCCAGGCCTGAGCGCGGATGGTTTCGACATGCAGGCGAGCGTCGTTTTCAATGGCGTCGAGTTCTTCAGGAGTAGCGAGATCATTTTCGAGTATCCAGAGACGCATCTTGCGGAGGCCATCGTATTCTTCTTCCCAGGCGAGACGTTCGGGATTCTTGTAGCGTTCGTGGCTGCCGGAGGTGGAATGGCCCTGGGGCTGGGTGACTTCGGTGACGTGGATGAGGGCAGGCACATGATCGCGACGCGCGACCCTTTCCGCCTCGAGGTAAGTTTGCACCAGGGCGGGGTAGTTCCAACCCCGGACGGTATACAGTTGGTAGCCCGGGCTGTTTCCCACGCGGGCAAAGCCTTTCAGCAGCTCGCCAACATTGCTCTTCGTAACTTGAAAATCGTTGGTGACGGAGATGCCGTAACCATCATCCCAGATGGAAATGATCGCAGGGCATTGGAGGACGCCAATCGCGTTGACGGTTTCCCAGAACATCCCCTCGGCGCAAGAAGCGTTGCCGATGGTACCCCAGGCGATTTCATCTCCGTAGTGGGAGAATTGCGTTAAATGTTCGAGTTCGGGGAGGTGGCGGAAAAGTTTAGACGCGTAGGCGAGGCCAACGAGACGGGGCATCTGAGAGCCGGTCGGGGACACATCGGAAGTCGTGTTGTACATATTCGCCAGGTTGTTCCACCTTCCGTCAGGCTTCACGTAAGGGGTAGCGAAGTGGGCGT
>DATDOR010000444.1:0-4036 GCA_035293165.1 Anaerolineales bacterium
ACCATTCACCCGGCACGGCCTGCGATGTGCGAGCAACTGCATGAGTAGATGAAACCCACCGCTCGGTCTCCGTTCCCCTCACATTCCACAAAACCATCATATTCCCCAAAAACCACAACCTCGCTGAATTCATCGCACAACGATTCGACCTTGCATATCCCCACCTGGCCGGGCAGTTTGCGTCCTTGACAACACCGTCTCCGACGCCCAATCGCTAATTGACGACTTCTCCCAACCCGCTGCCGTATCTACACGGGTCAAAACGCCGGAAAAACGGACGTCGCGGAAGGGTTTGCCCCTATTAGTGACAAGTGTCACAAAAAAGTGGAGGCAGAATACACTTGTGTGGATACGACCTTATATGGTAGTTTGAAGGTGTCCGTGGAGGGATTATACAAGAAAGGCGTTTGATGAAGGAATCCGAAACTATTACCCATAATATTTTGGTCGTAGGCGCTGGCCTGGCGGGAAATTGGGCTGCGGTGGCAGCCGCCCAGGAAGGAGCAAAGGACATCGGTGTCCTTTCCAAGCTGTACCCACTGCGCTCACACAGCGGTGCGGCGCAGGGAGGGATCGCCGCCGCGCTGAACAACGTCCGCCCGGTTCCCGGAACGGGACCACGCGGCCCATTGGAGCAGATTCCCCCCGGTGAAACCCCCATAGACAGTTGGGAACTGCACATGTTCGATACCATCAAAGGGTCGGACTGGCTTGGCGACCAGGACAAAATTGAAGTGATGGTCAAAGGAGCACCCGAGATCATCTATGCCTATGAGCATATGGGCTGCGTGTTCAGCCGTACTGCGGATGGGCGCATCGCCCAACGCCGGTTTGGCGGCCACAGCGTCCCCCGGGCCAATTACTCCGCCGACTACACCGGCCACGTCCTGCTGCACACCATTTACGAGCAGGCTTTGCGGTATGGGGTTAAGTTCTATCCCGAATGGTACTGCATGGACTTAATTGTCGAGGACAACATTTGCCGGGGTGTGGTCGCGTTGGACATCCTGACAGGTGAAATTCACACCATGCGTGCAAAAGCGGTGATGTTCGGCACAGGCGGGTATGGCCGGGCGTATCAGATCACCTCCAACGCGTTCGCCAACACCGGGGATGGGGTGGCGATTGCCTATGACGCGGGCGTCCCCCTCATGGATATGGAGTTCGTCCAGTTTCACCCGACCGGCCTGTACCGGCACGGCATCTTGATGAGCGAAGCATGCCGGGGCGAAGGCGGGTACCTGACCAACAAAAGCGGCGACCGGTTCATGGAACGATACGCCCCCGACAAAATGGAATTGGCCCCGCGCGACCTGGTATCCCGGTCGGAGCAAACGGAAATTGACGAAGGGCGGGGCATCGGCCCGGATGGGAAGGGCGTTTATCTCGACATGCGCCACCTCGGGCGGGAAAAAATCATGGCACGGCTACCGCAGGTGCGCGATCTGGCGATTGAGTTCGTCGGTGTGGACCCGATTGACGCGCCGGTGCCGATCCAGCCCACCGCCCACTACAGTATGGGCGGTATCCCGACGGATGTCAACGGGCAGGTGATTGCAGACTCGGACGAAACCCCGGTCGTTGGCTTCTTCGCGGCCGGGGAGTGTGCATGCGTCAGCGTCCACGGGGCAAACCGTTTGGGGACGAACAGCTTGCTCGAGGCCTCCTTGTTTGGCCGCCGGGCGGGGCGGGCAATGTCCGACTTCCTCCAAAATGGCGCAACGTTACATCCTGTCCCCGGCAATCCGGCCGCAGAAAGTCTCAAGCGGGTCGAAAACATGATGCACAACCCCGGACAAGAGTCGGTTGAAATGATCGCCCAAGCGCTCAAAACCGCCATGACGAAGAACTGCGGCATCTTTCGCGATGAGGGGCGGCTCAAGACGGCATTGAAAGATGTCCAGTCCCTTAAGGAGCGTTTTCAACATGCTCGGATCATGGACAAGAGTGCCCGGTTCAACACCGACCTGCTCGCAACGATATAAACCGGACACCTTTTATCGTTCAGCGAAGTGATCATCCAGGGCGCGCTGGCCCGCACTGAAAGCCGTGGCGCACATTCCCGTACCGATTACAAAAAGCGGGACGACCAAAACTGGCTCAAACATACGCTGGTGCATAAATCCAAAGATGGCCCAATCCTGAGCTATAAAGATGTTTGTATTGATTGGGAGAAGTACCCTCCGCAGGAACGCAAGTATTAATGAAAAACGTAACTGTTCAGGCTAAGAAAGAAAATTCACCGAAAAAAAGGTGTGCGTGGGGGTGTACACCCCCACGCACACCTTTTTTTCGGACTAATCTCCTTCCGGGCCGAGTAATTACTGAAAAACGATAATTGAATCCCATTATGCAGTAGGAATCATCCATGTCACCACCCACAAAAGGCAAATCCATCACCATCCGCATCCAACGGTTCAATCCGGATACCGATCCCCAACCTTATTTGCAGGATTTTTCGCTTTCACTGGAAGCGGAGATGACGGTGTTGGATGCACTACACAAGATCAAAACCGAAATAGATGGCAGTTTGACGTTCCGGCGCTCCTGCCGTCACGCCATTTGCGGAAGTTGCGCAATGAATATCAACGGCTCGAACACCCTGGCCTGCAACAAACCATTACGGGGTGTGGTAGGCCGCAAGGGGCAAGTGACGATCCGCCCACTTGCTTACCTGCCCATTCTCAAGGATCTGGTGGTGGATCGCACGAGTTTTTGGGAGCAATACCTCAGGGTCAAGCCCTGGTTGATTCCACCCGAGGATGTGCCGGAAAAAGAATACCGCGTCAGCCCCGAGGAGGTGGCCGCGCTGCGCGATGCCGAAAAGTGCATCATGTGCGGGGCGTGTTACTCCTCCTGCCAGGTCATCGCGATGAACAAGCAGTATATCGGGCCGCACGCGCTGCTCAAAGCCTTCCTGCGGGTGTCTGATCCTCGAGACAACCTCCCCGGTGAACGGTTGGAAGACCTGGCCAAGAGCGATGGCGTTTTCCGCTGTCACACGATTTTCAATTGTATTGACGCCTGCCCCAAAGGGTTGAACCCTACACAGGCGATTGAAACGTTACGCAACCTGGTCGTCAAGCGGAAAGCATTCGAGGCATCACGTCGCGAGAGACAGCTTCACCTGTCTGACCCCGTACCGTAGGCGTACGCTGGCATCAAAGATGGAGTAATCAATGTACAAAAGCACTGGCTTTATCAGCTTTTTCCTCCGCCGGCTGACGGGCGTAGCCCTGGTCATCTACCTGTTTCTGCACATGTGGGTGATCGGCTCGGTGAATGCCGGGCCAGGGGTGTTCGACGCCCGGTTGGCGCTCGTTCAAACCACCGGGTTCAAGTTCGCCGAAATTGCGCTATTAGCGGCGGTCGTCTACCATGCATTCGACGGGATCCGGCTGCTAATCGTCAACTGGTTTAATGTCACGGAGTACCGGAAAAGCCTGTTTTACGCAGCCTTTGCCGTATCGGCGATTTTGACCATCGCAGGCGGTCTGCCGATTTTGTTGTTCGCCCTGGAGAAATAGGAGGTTGTGATGCGGATTTTTCAGTTGCAGCGTTTGAGTGCCGTTGCCTTGTTGGTCTTCCTGACCATCCACATGGCGGTCGTGCATTACCCGCCTTTCCACATTGACTTCAGCCGGATCATAGACCGGATGGGCCAGCCGTTGTGGAAAGCCATTGATATTGCCTTTTTGTTTTCGGTGTTAATCCACGCGCTGACTGGCGCGTACATGGTTTTAACAGACCTGGAGAATATCTACAAATACAAGCAGCAACTGGTCTGGGTTGTTCTAATCGTGGGCGTTGCGGCTTTCCTCTACGGAACGCAAACGATCCTGGCTTTTCAGCCCCCGACCACTGCGCTGGTTCCATGAGGACAAATAGATATTTGGTAACTGCTCAGGCTAAGAGAGAATGTTTCCTGCTATTGGAGGTTCAAATGACCCCTGATCTGACTCAAGAAATTTTAGAACTGGTGCGCCGGACCGCGACCGATCTGCCCCCAGATGTAGAAAAAAATCTGTGTGAGGCG
>DATDOR010000445.1:0-3866 GCA_035293165.1 Anaerolineales bacterium
CTCAAGAAGCTGAGGCAAGAAAACGTGCAGAAAGCGAACGCAGAAAAATACGCCAACGGTATGCTTCTGGTATAGTCGCAATAATCGGATTTTCGTTTTGTGCATTCTGTGGAACGCTCTTTCGAATCGTGGGATTAGAAAAGACTTCAATCATCGATATCTTTTGGAGTGCCATTCTTCCTTTTATGATCGCCCCGGGAATAATAGGAGCTCTGTTCGGGGCACTGTTCTATGGACTTTTCTTTCCAGGTGCCACATTCGTAGATAGGGCAGGTTTGTTTGAGGAAGATAGTAATCAAGTAAACATGATTAGATCAGCAATGAGTCGTAACGAGAAAAAAGAATTCGAAAAAGCATATTTGAAATGGAAAGAAAATCAAAAGGAAGGTTGATTCTTCGCCTTTAACTACCGATCAACAGGCCATGTCCCCATCACCTGGCGCAAAATCGCAAACTCTCCAATGTGGTAGGCGTTGTGATCGGCCACCAGCAACACTTCGCGCAAAATGGTATAGCCTGGCGCGTGCGGCAATTCTGCATATAGGTCAGTTTTGGGATCAGCCACTAAATTCTCCAATTGTTTCAACCCCTGGCGGATCGTCTGAATCGTATTAAACCAATCCGCCTCAATGGCTTTTGCATCTTGAGCTGGCCAATAACCCTCCGGCCAGGATGGGGAGACATGGCTGGGGTTCACCACAAATTCAATGATGTCCCACTGAGCAAGACGGATATGCTCCAGTAGCTGCCAGGGTGTGTAGGGCACATTGGGTGGGAAGGTGTTGATATGCTGCATCGGGAAATCTGCCACTGCCTGATCCAGATTCATGTGCGCGCCCCCACCACGTAACAAATACAACAACTGGTTCCGGACAACTTGATCGGTGTTCATATTCACTCCTTTTAGGAACGTGTGCTATCATTTTCCAACCTAATCTTATCACCTAAAGATCCGAATGACTGACCCCATCCCTCATGTCTTGATCATCGGCGCAGGCTTCGGCGGACTCAACGCTGCCCGTGCCCTTCGCAAAGCCCCTGTCCGCATTACCCTGCTTGACCGGAAAAATTACCACCTCTTCCAACCCTTGCTCTATCAAGTCGCCACCTCCGGCCTCTCCCCTGGAGACATCGCTTTCCCCGCGCGGACCATTTTCCGCAAACAGCACAATCTGACCTTCCGCATGGCCGAAGTCCGGCACATTGCCCTCGCCAACAAACGTCTCGACACGTCCACCGGCCCACTCACCTACGACAACCTCATCCTCGCTGCCGGGAGCGAGACCAGCTACTTCGGCTTGCAATCCGTCCAGGAAAACGGCCTGGGGCTGAAGGACATTGACGAAGCGGTCAGCATCCGCAACCGCGTCCTCCGCATGTTCGAGTTGGCCGCGCAGGAACTGGACGCCGAAAAACGACGTGCCCTGCTCACTTTCATCGTCGTCGGCGGCGGCCCGACTGGCGTCGAAAGTGCGGGCGCGCTCTCCGAACTCATCCGCCTCGTCCTCCTCAAAGACTACCCCAACCTCAGCATCAAAGACACCCGCATCCTCCTTCTCGAAGCTGCCGACCGCCTGCTCGGTGGCTTCCCTGAAAACCTCCAGGAATACGCCGCCGAAACCCTCTGGCGCAAGCACGTCGAGGTCCGCTTCGGCGCGGCGGTTACCGGGTTTGATGGGGAGCGGGTGCTGTTGAAAAGCGCAGAAGTGATCCCCGCCCGGACGTTGATCTGGGCCGCAGGCGTGCGCGCCGCCCGGATCGTGGACACACTGGGGACGAGCCAACCCCGGCAGGGGCGAGTCGCTGTTACCCCCACCTTGAACCTTCCCGATCATCCTGCCGTTTTCGTCATCGGAGATGCCGCTTACTTCGAACACGACGGCCAACCCCTCCCCATGATGGCCCCCGTCGCCATCCAACAAGGCCGGACAGCTGCCCGCAACATCCTCCACCATCTGCGTGGCGAATCCCTTGAAGAATTCATCTACAAAGATCCCGGCTCGCTCGCCACCATCGGGCGTAATGCCGCCGTCGCCCGGCTTCGAGGTTTCAAATTCACCGGATTCCTGGCGTGGTTTCTCTGGCTTGGCGTCCACCTGCTGTGGCTGGTCGGATTCCGTAACAAGCTGGTTGTCCTCATCAATTGGGCGTGGGATTACTTCTTCTATGACAGGGGGATTCGGCTGATTACGCCCCAACAGAAATGGCCGTGGACACCAGGGAAGGATTCTTAACTCCTGCAACAAGGTTGCGATAGGGGGAAATGACACGTGAGTGACACATGAGTGTCACAAGAGTGACACAAGTATGGGGTATCTTCACTCCTGGCTCCTTGCTAAGATAAGCAAAATCATAACTGCTCAGACGAGGGCAGATGAATCTACGAAAAGACTATTCCATCAGGTAAAAGAACGAACTTATTACCAAACCTGGAACGAAAATTTCGACGCCAGCGTCTATTCCATGAATGCAAAAAAGCGAATTGTTACAAAGCTGTAACACGCGGTGACTGAGCTGGAACCTGCCTTACGTTTGAAACATCGTCTCGATACCATCAGGCCAATCATCAAAAATGTTCAAGCATAGTCTTGAAGAGAAAAATAGAGGTTCAAAATGAACATCCTTAAAAAACTTTCCCCTATCCTGATCGTGGTCCTCATGCTGTTTGGCATGATGGCCGCGACCACCCCTTCTGCTGCCGCCGCCGAATCCGTCCCCGGCTGCAAGCAATGGCACACCGTCCAATCCGGCGAATATCTCACCAAGATTGCGAACCTGTACAACACCACCTGGCTCGCCCTGGTCGAAATCAACGACCTGGAAGACCCCAATCTGATCTTCGTCGGGCAAATTCTGTGTGTCTCCGTCGCAAATGCTACGACTCCCACCACCCCAGCGAAAGACTTGCCGAATTCCACCTCCAGTATCCGTGTGTATGCTACCAGCGTCAAGGAAGACCAAACCGTCACCCTACAAGGCAAATACCTGGCCACCAGCACTTCGTACACTATTTACATGAGTAACTTCAAGGCCAACCAGCCGGTCAATTATTGGGTCGGTTCGGTCACAACAGACAAAAGCGGCGCCTTCAAAGTGACCTATAACCTCCCGAAAAAGATGTATGATGTGACGAAGATCAAAGTCACCATCGTCAATGGAACCAACGATACGGCTTCCAACTGGTTCTACAATATCACCAGTGATGGGAACGTTGGTGGTGTCGGCAACCCAACTGTGAGCTTCACCATCGTAACCGTCAAGGAAAACGAGTCGGTAAAGATCCAGACCAGCAACCTGCCTGCCAACGTAAAATTCAAGGTGTACATGGACAAAAACGGCACAAAGGCTGAAGAGGGCATCCTCGTCGGTACTTTGAGCGACTCCAAAGGCGGCACAGTCACAGCCACCTTCGAAATCCCTGAAGAGTTATGGGATCGCTCCAAAATCGACATCCGTATCGAAAGCAACACGCTCGAAATGTCGGCCTACAAGACCTTCGAAAATAAATAAACCCCCATCCAGCACCGCTCAGGCCGTATGGCCTGAGCGGTGACTTTTTAACAGCAGACACGCAGGTTATTGATTCGCCCCTTCGGATTAATCCGAACCCTCGTTCTCATACTAAATGCGAAGGTTACGAACCTGTAACACCCCATCACTGACCTGGAACCTGCCCGCATTACGCTTGCAACAGCGTTCCACTAAAATCAAGCCAATCATCCAAAACTCAAGCTCAGACTTGAAGCAAAAAGAGGTCGAAAATGAACACCTTAAAAAAACTTACCCCCATCCTGATCGCGGCCGTCACGCTGTTTGGCATGATCGCCGCCTGCACCACCCTCCCCGGCCAGATAGAAGTCGGCGTC
>DATDOR010000446.1:0-6163 GCA_035293165.1 Anaerolineales bacterium
GGAAAATCTACAGGGCCGCATGTCTCTCTCTTTTCCTCCCCGACTTGGGGAGCACAATGAATCGATTTACGGCGCGCTGGGCTGCGTTGCAGACGAACTGCGCGTCCAAGGTGCAATATGAGCAGCAATTTCGACGCCCTGATCATCGGCGGCGGCATCATGGGTCTCAGCACCGCTTTCCAGCTTGCCGGGCGCGGCGTGAGCGTCGCCGTCCTCGAAAAACAGGCCATTGGCGCGGGGTCCAGCGGGAAATCCTCGGCCATCATCCGCCAGCACTACTCCAACGAAGTCACAGCCCGCATGGCGTTATGGAGCCTGCGCGTCTTCCAAAATTTCAGAGGGGAAGTGGGTGGGGAAAGCGGGTTCACCGAAGCGGGTTTTTTGGTGCTTGTGCCGGAAAAGGACGTAGATGGCCTGCGCGCCAACCTCGCGCTCCAGCGGCGCGTGGGCATCCGAACCGAATTGCTCTAGCAAGATGAACTCCGCCACCGCTGGCCTTATCTGGAGACCCACGATCTGGTGGCCGCCGCCTACGAGCCGGAAGCCGGATATGCCGACCCGAACCTGACGTTGAACGCCTATGCCAAAGCCGCGAATACGCGCGGCGCAGCGCTTTTTCAGGAAACGGAAGTGACCGGCATCCGCTTTTCGGGAGGGCGCGTGACAGGGGTGGACACAACGAACGGACCGTTCAGCGCTCCCATCGTGGTCAACTGTGCCGGGCCATGGGGAGCGCACATCGCACGGATGGCAGGCTGTGAGGCGCCGATTAATTCCTGTCGCGTCCAGGTGGCGTTTTTCCGCCGCCCCGCCGGGCATGAAGCCCCCCACCCCGTCGTGGCCGACTTCACTCACGCGGTGTACTGGCGGCCCGAAACGGGGAGGCTGACTCTCGTGGGCCTGATTGACCCCGCTGAAGCGGATGCTATCGTCGCGCCTGACCATTTCAACGAGCGCGTGGACTTTGACTTCATCCTGGATGCGGGTGAGCGCCTGTCCAGGCGTTTCCGTGCAATGGAAGATAGCGAATCCACAAGCGGATACGCCGCTTTATACGCCATCACTCCCGATTGGCACCCGGTCATGGATGAGTTGGTCCCCGGAAGCGGTTTTTTCATCTGCGCGGGGTTCAGCGGGCATGGCTTCAAGCTCGGGCCGGCAGTCGGCCTGATGGCGGCGGACATGGTCGTGGGCCAGCCCACCCCCGGCCTGGACCGCCACCTGTTCCGCTTGAGCCGTTATGCGGAAGACGACCCCGTGCGAGGCCGGTACGAATACAGCATTGCTGGATAAATAATATGGATTTTTCTTTCACCGAAGAACAAAGTCTGTTTCGTGATTCTGTTCGCAGTTTCGTCGAGCGGGAAGTGATCCCTTCCGCTCGCGAACTGGATGAGCGCGCCGAATTTCCGCACGCGCTTTTCCAAAAGTGCGCGGCGAACGGCTATTTCGGCTTGCGGTATCCAGAATCCGCTGGTGGGATGGAAGCCGATTTTTTCACCTACTGCCTGATGATCGAAGAGCTGGCACGTGGCTCGCTCGCATTGGCTGCCGCGGTCGCCATGCAAACGCTCATGGGCACCGACCTGGTGTTCCGCTTCGGGACTGCCGAACACCACACCCGGTTACTCGAACCCGCTCTACGAGGCGAAAAGATTGGCGCGATAGCCATGACCGAGACGGATTTCGGCTCCGACCTGGGCGGGATTACCACCCGCGCGGAGCGCATGGACAGTGGGTGGATCATCAACGGGCGCAAGATGTGGATCACCTCCGCCACCGTCGCCGATTTTTTCACCGTCGCCGCGAAGACCGACCCTGAGGGGGGATTCAAAGGCATTGACTTTTTCCTGGTCGAAAAAGGAACTCCCGGTCTGCGCGTAGGCCGCCGCATCGAAAAACTGGGGGTACGCGCCTCCGAAACTTCGGAACTGATCCTCGAAAACGTGTGCGTTCCTACCGAAAATCTATTGGGCGAAGAGGGAACGGGGTTCAGAAATCTGGGGGCGATCCTGACCCAAATTCGGGTGATGACCGGCGCGCTGGGACTGGGGCTGGGGCAGGCCGCGCTGGAGGCCTCGATTCGTTACGCCAACGAGCGGGTGCAGTTTGGCCGCCCGATTGCCGCGTTTCAGGCTGTCGCCCATAAGATCGCCGAGATGGGCACCCGGCTGGAGGCAGCCCGCACGCTCGTCTATCACGCCGCATGGGATATTGACGCGGGCCACCGCGATAACAAGTTGGCTTCGATGACCAAGTTATTCGCCACTGAAACCGCCAATTTCATCGCCGATGAATGTACCCGTATTTTTGGCAGCTACGGCTTTGCGATGGAGTATGATGCTCAACGGTATTATCGTGACGCTCGCTTTCTCCTCTATGGAGGCGGAACATCCGAGATTTTACGAACTATCATTGCTAAAGAAATGGGCGTGCCGGAGAAAGAGGTAAGAAGGAGACACGAATGAACCAAAAACCTATCCGTGTACTCATCGCCAAACCTGGCCTGGATGGACATGACCGGGGGGCCAAAGTGGTCGCGCTCGCGCTGCGCGATGCCGGGTTCGAGGTGATTTACACCGGTCTCCACCAGACGATTGAGCAAATCGTTGAAGTGGCCATCCAGGAAGATGTAGATGTCATTGGGCTGTCTGTCCTGTCTGGGGCACACATCCCCATCGCGGAAAAGCTGACCCAACAAATGAGCGAGGAGAGCCTGGAAGACAAGCTCGTCGTCATCGGCGGGAACATCCCGGATTCGGATATTCCTGTTTTGAACCATCTTGGCGTAGAGGGAGTTTTTCCCACTGGCAGCCGGTTCGATGACATCTCAGACTTTATTCGCGCGCACGTAAAAGGTAATTCGTAAGTAACTGCTCAGGCTAAGAAAGAAAGTTCCCCGAAAAAAAGGTGGGCGTGGGGATGTACACCCCCACGCCCACCTTTTTTTCGGACTAATCTCCTTCCAGACTGAGTAGTTACATTCGTAATTTAGTGAGTGATCAGTAACCAACAGGAGCAACAATGGCACAAGACATCACGCTTGAATCCGGAATACCCGTTAAATCTGTGTACGGCCCTGAAGATTTGGAGGATATTAACCTCGAAAGCGAACTCGGCCAGCCGGGAGAATTTCCCTTTACACGAGGGATTCACCCGCTGATGTATCGCAAACGCCCGTACACCATGCGCCAATATGCCGGGTTTGGCACTCCCAGAGGGACCAACGAACGCTTCAAATTCCTGATCGAAAATGGCCAGACCGCGCTGAACGTGGCTTTCGACCTGCCGACGCAAATGGGGCTGGATTCTACTGATCCCCTGGCCGAAGGAGAAGTCGGACGGGTGGGCATGGCAGTGGACACATTGAGCGATCTGGAGGTGGCCTTCGACGGCATCCCCATTGACAAGATCAGCGTATCGCTCACGGTGAACGCGGTGGCCGCACCCATTATGGCTATGTATTTCGTGGTCGCCGAAAAACATGGCGTCCCACTGGCGCAAGTGCGGGGCACGGCACAAAACGATATTTTGAAGGAACATATCGGGCGCGGTGCCTGGGTGTTCCCGGTGGAGCCGGGGGTGAAGTTGATCGGGGATACGATTGAATTTTGTGCCCGCCACGCGCCTCGTTATTATCCGGTTTCAGTGTGCGGCTACCACATCCGCGAGTCGGGAGCGAACCCGGTGCAGGAGATCGCGTATGCGTACAGCATCGCGAGAGAGTACATTCGCCGGGGGCTGGCGCGCGGCCTGAACGTGGACGATTTCGCCGGGCAGATTTCCTTCAACTTCGACATTTTTGGCAACTTCTTCGAACAGATTTGCAAATTCCGGGCCGCGCGCCGCCTGTGGGCGAAGATCACCCGCGACGAGTTCGGCGCGCAAGACCCCCGCACAATGCAGATGAAAATGATCGCCGGGGGCGGAGGCGGCGGGCTGACCATTGAGCAGCCCGAAAACAACATTGTGCGCGGGGCATACTATGCCATGATCTCCGCCCTCTCTGGCACGCAGACGATGGCGCTTTGCAGCTATGACGAAGCCTACACGATCCCCACCGAGAAGGCCGCCCTGATTTCTCTCCGCACGATGCAAATTTTGGTCGAGGAGATGGGGGTTGGGGATACGGTAGACCCCCTGGCCGGGTCGTATTACGTCGAATGGCTGACCAACGAAATGGAAAAGCGGACGATGGCCGAGATGAACCGTGTGGATGAGGAATGGGGCGGCATTATTAATGCAGTAAGCGCGGGCATCGTCCAGGCAGAGGTGGCCCGTCAGGCTTTCCGGTACGAGAAAGGCCTGCAGGATGGCACGATCCCGAAGGTGGGGGTCAACGTGTACCGGATGGAGGAGGAAGACCGGGAGGTCGCCATGCACCCCTACAAGCAGGCCGATGCCGAAGAATCTATCCGCCGCACGGAACAGGTCAAAGCCAACCGCGATCCAACGGAGGTAGAGGCCGCGCTCACGAAATTACGCGACGCGGCGGTCAACGGTGAAAACACCATGCCTGCGTTCATGGAAGCGGTGCGGGCCTATGCTACCCTGGGGGAGATGATGGGGGTTTTGAAGAGTGTGTACGGAGTTTTTCAGGAGCCAGTCAGGCTATAAAGTATGGTCTTTTTTGTCGCCCGCCTCTAAGAATCAACCATAGTGAATTCCCTCCGCTTGCCATCCAGGGTCAAAATGAAGTATTCGAGAATGTCGCGACCGATCAACATATCATCTCGTTCTATTCCAACAGTTTCCGCATTGATGAGAATGACACTATACATCCTCAGCGTGACTACAAAGATTGGCACACGCCTTACGGTTCTTTCAAAGTCTCTCACATCCATGAAAGTGCCGGGCGTCAATCCCATTGCTTGAACTGTGGAGTGTGGGATGGCCGATATCGAAGAGCCAGTATCAATTTGCCCTCGTAGTTGGACAACCTCCCCCGTCAAGCGGTTGACAACCTCCACATCAATCACAGGCGCGGGCGGATCGAAAGTGAAGTCATACTTTGACATCACGAACCCCCTCAATGCGCGTAATTTCTCCGATTCTTGGTCCGGCCTGCACCCGGTGAAAGAATACTGGCTCGTAGCGCTCTCTCACGATCAAGTCCAAAATCTCTTGTTTACTTTGGTTCATTGCCACCACCTGTCCTCCATGTATCGCCACCCATTTCCCCTCATGCTCCGTGAGCAATTCCGGCAACAAACGGTTGAAAGCCTCAATCTCTGGTTCGAGCGGTTTCAATATTTCCTCGATGCGCTCGTCCTCGGATTGTTGCCTGGTCAATTCCAAATAGCGCGCCTCACTCATCAAGACCGCTCTCGTATTGCCGATATTGACGAAAATCGGCTCCTCTTTCAACAAAGAGACATCGGTCAAAGCTTCATAAAGAGCATTTGGTTCGCGAATTACTTTTCTTGCCATCGTTTCAATCCTTCATTTGACATGCAAGCATTATACCTCACCGGAGATCCCCATGCGCCTCGGCTGTGACATCGGCGGCACGTTTACCGATTTCGTTTTGCTTGACGATACGACGGGCGAGATTCACGTCTACAAATGCCTGACCACGCCCGGCGACCCTTCCGACGCGGTGGAAGAGGGCGTGCGCGCGCTGATGGAGCGCATTCCGGGGCTGGCGCGAAAACTGGAGGAGGTCATTCACGGCACGACGCTGGTGATTAACGCCATCATCGAACGCAAAGGCGCGCAAACAGGGTTGCTCACCACGGCAGGTTTCCGCGACGTGCTCGAACTGGGCCGCGAAATCCGCTACGCCCCCTATGATGTCTTTGCCGAATTCCCCCGACCGCTCGTCCCCCGCCACCTGCGTTTGGAGGTAAATGAACGGGTACGCGCTGATGGAAGTGTGCTCACCCCACTCGACCAGGATCACGCGCGGGCGGTTGTGCGCGCCCTCTCCGGTCTGGGAGTGGAATCGGTCGCCGTTTGCCTGCTGAACTCGTTCGAAAACCCTGCCCACGAACTTGCCCTCCAGCAAATCATCCAGGAAGAAATGCCCAGTGTGTCTGTTTCAATCTCTTACGAAGTGCTGCCGCAAATCCGGGAATACGAACGCACCAGCACTACTGTTACCAACGCCTATGTTAAACCACTCGTCCAAAAATACCTGCACGGGCTATCCAACCGGCTGGCC
>DATDOR010000447.1:0-4619 GCA_035293165.1 Anaerolineales bacterium
GTACTTCCTCTGGGAATTCGCCACCGCTGTTGCCGGGCATCTGTTGGCGATTCAACCCTTCGACCAACCCAACGTCGAAGCCGCAAAAATCCTCGCCCGGAAAATGGTCGCTGAATATAAAGAAAAAGGACAACTGCCCAAAGGCGAAACTACCCCCCTGACTGCGGACGCCCTCGTCCGATTCCTTTCCCAGGCTCAAGCGGGGGATTACTTCTCTCTCCAGGCGTATGTCTACCCCACGCGGGAGACCGCTTCTGCCCTCCAAACCCTGCGCCACAAACTGCGCGACCGCACCCAACTTGCCACCACCCTCGGGTTTGGCCCACGTTTCCTTCACTCCACCGGACAACTCCACAAAGGCGACGCAGGGAACGGCCTCTTCATCCAATTCACCTCTGACAGCTCCGAGGATGTTCCCATCCCCGACGAAGCTGAAAAACCCGACTCTTCTCTCACTTTCGGAACACTCGTCCGCGCCCAGGCATTGGGGGATTACCAGGCGCTTTTAACGGCGACCCCACCCCGCCGGGCTATTCATTTCCACCTGGGGGCGGATGTTGTGGAGGGGCTTGAGCAATTGATATTCGGGGTGTAATATTTTCATTTCTAGAAAGACAAATCATAAAATCACAGGAGCGATATAGATGCAAATTGGCATGGTTGGTCTTGGAAAAATGGGTGCAAGTATGGTTGTGCGTCTTTTGCGAGGGGGGCATCGTTTGGTAGTCTCGGATTTGGATGTGGCGGCTGTTGAAAACGTCGTGAAGGAAGGGGCGTTTGGTGCGACTGATTTTGACGATCTGGTGAGTCAACTGGATGCACCCCGTGTGGTTTGGGTCATGGTTCCCTCTGGAAACGCAACCGAAAACGTCATCCAATCCCTGGCAGAAGGTTTACGGGCAGGCGACACGATCATAGACGGCGGCAACAGCAATTACAAAGACACCATGCGCCGCGCAGACATGCTGGCGGAGAAAGGGTTGCAATACGTGGATGTAGGAACGAGCGGCGGGGTTTGGGGTTTGACCGAAGGGTACAGTATGATGATCGGCGGGGCGAAGGATATCATCGAGCGGTTGCGCCCCATTTTCGAGACTCTCGCACCTGCCTCGGACAAAGGATGGGGACACGTCGGGCCGAATGGGTCCGGTCATTTTGTCAAGATGATTCACAACGGGATTGAGTATGGCTTGATGCAGGCGTATGCGGAAGGCTTCGAGATTATGCGGGCGAAGAAAGAATTCGATCTTGATTTGCATCAGGTCAGTGAAATCTGGCGTTTTGGCAGCGTGGTGCGATCCTGGCTATTGGATTTAGTCGCTCGTGCGTTTGCAGATGACCCAGAATTGTCCGAGATCAAAGGCTGGGTCGCCGATTCGGGTGAAGGACGATGGACTGTTTTTGAAGCGGTAGAGCTGAATGTTCCGGCTCCGGTCATTACCCAGGCTTTGCAAGCCCGGTTTGTCAGCCGCCAGGAAGAAAGTTACGCGGCCAAAGTTTTGGCCGCGATGCGAAACCAATTCGGTGGGCACACAGTGAGAAAAGCATAAGAGGAGTTCATTATGTTCGATTTTTCCAATCAAGTTTTCGTCATCACCGGTGCGTCCGGCAATTTGGGCAGTGCGCTCGTCGAGCGGTTCCGGTCTGCCGGAGCGAAGCTAGTACTGGTCGAACGTAACACCGATAAGCTGAAGCAGGCCTTCCCCGATCTGGCGGATGATCCCAACCACTATATCGCCGGTGCGGATTTAACCAATGCGGATGCAGTGAAAGCCGTTGTTGAACAAACGATTGCGCGCTTTGGCCGGGTGGATGTGCTGGTGAATACCATTGGCGGTTTCCGCGCGGGGACGCCTTTACACGAGACCCCGCTGGATACATTCGATTTCATGATCAACTTGAATGCCCGCACGGTGTACATTGCCGCCCAGGCTGTAATGCCTAAGATGCTCGCACAAGGGCGCGGAAAAATCATCAGCATCGCTGCCCGGCCAGGGTTGGAAGGCCGCGCGAACCAGGCCGCGTACAGCGCGTCCAAAGCCGCTGTCATCCGCCTGACCGAGAGCATGGCAGCTGAATACCGGACGCAAGGCATCAACGTCAATTGCATTATCCCTGGTACGATTGACACCCCGCAAAACCGCGCAGCTACAACTGACGCCAATTTCAGCCATTTGGTGCAGCCGGAATCTATAGCCGATGTCATTGCTTTCCTGGCTTCGGACTTGGCAAGGGATGTGCATGGAGTGACGTTGCCAGTGGTGGGGAAGAGCTGACATTGCCCCGGTTTACGCCCACAAGCGCTAAACTACGGAATGAAAAAGCCGGGTTATTTTTCCCGGCTTTTATTATTTTGTCGTAACTACTCAGCCGGCAAGGGGATTAGCCCGAAAAAAAGGTGTGCGTGGGGGTGTACACCCCCACGCACACCTTTTTTTCGGGAAACTTTCTCTCTTAGCCTGAGCGGAACCGGCGCGGCCAACTGTAATCTACGATGACCCCATCACCAACCCAATCGCTAATAAAATCGCGAACTCCAACTCCAATCTCCCCGTACCTGCTAATCCTTTGTTCAAAGCCCTTCCTTTTTCATTATAAATCAACTTTATCAGGGGAATTGCCCGGTACAACGTGAGCAACGTCAACAGCACCCACGGAGACGCGTATCCGGTCAGCCACATCAAGAGCGGGCAGAGCAACGCGCCTCCGACCATTAAATCGTACTCGATCCGTGCGCCATTCACCCCAAAACGCACCGCTAGCGTCTTTTTCCCGGCGTTTGTATCCGTTTCAATATCTCTCAGGTTATTAACGACCAAAATTGCTGTTGCTAGCAATCCCATTGGAATCGCTACCCATATCGCGCCAGCACTGACCGTTCGAGCCTGTACGAAATATGTACCGCAAACAGCCACTAATCCAAAAAAAATAAACACAAATATATCCCCCAGCCCGTTATATCCTAATGGAAACGGCCCACCCGTGTACGCAATCCCCGCCAGAATAGAAAATAACCCAATCCACACCACCGGCCAGCCTGCTACAGCCAGCAGATAGAGGCCAACCAACACCGCCAGCCCAAAAGTGACCCACACCCCGGCCATGACCTGTTCCGATTTCATCAGTCCTGCCTGTGTGACGCGCACCGGGCCGAGACGTTCGCTCGTATCCGCACCTTTTTTGTAGTCGAAGACATCATTGGCGAAGTTTGTGCCGATCTGGATCAGCAGCGCGCCGAGTAGCGCGGCGGCTGCTGGTCCAGGAGAAAATACCTTTTCGGCAAACGCGACGGCAGTCCCGGCGATGACCGGTGCTGCCGCGGCGGGCAAGGTTTTTGGCCTTGCGGCCAGCATCCAAATTTGAAAGGGAGAGAGTTTTTGATCTTCCACGCCGGGAATTATACTTTCCCGTTTACCTGTGTGGCCGATTTATTTAAAAATTTTTGTACTGCCTGCCGCCGGAATTCGGTGTCCCATAAGGCAGGGAATTCGGCTCTTTCTGCGGCCAGGGCGACGGGTTCCGGTTCGCTTAATCCGCAACGGAGAAACCGTTTGGTCGCCTGAACACACTCGATAGGATTTGCGGCCATTTGCACGGCAATCCCTCGAGCAGCCTCCAGTGTGCCATATGCTGGGGCGATGGTATTCACCAAGCCCAGTGCAAGCGCCTCTGAAGCATTCAGAATTCTCCCGGTGGTGAGCAGTTCCAGTGCGCGAGCGTAGCCCACCGTTCGCAACAGGCGCTGCCCCCCGCCCCAAGCGGTGATGATCCCCAACCGGGTGTGGACAAAGCCGATGTCCGCATCCTCAGCGATTACGCGCATGTCACAAGCCATCGCGACTTCTGCGCCGCCCCCGCGCGCCGGGCCATTGATTGCTGCAATCGTTGGGCAAGGCAAGGCTTCAAAATGGCGGAGTGCATCCCCCATAATCCGTGCGAGCCGTTCGCCATGTTCGGGCAGAGGGTAATATTGGAGTTCCGACAAGTCCCCACCGGAAACAAACGCCTTTCCAGTACCAGACACGATCAATACGCGCAGGTTGGGTTGCGAATACAAATCCTCAACTAATTTGGCGAAGGTTTCCATCGTAGCCCAATTAAACGCGTTTCGCACGTGGGGCCGGTTGACAACAAGTGTGCCAATCCCCGTTTCATCAATCGAAAAATCAAGTTCAGCCATAGCAGTCTCCATACTCAGGTTTTCGCACTCCTGAAGCGATTTACATCGAGAGCCCCGGATTCTCAAAGCCTCCTGATAAGGTGTCATGTGTCTTAACCCCAACATCGCTGAGAAGTTTTGTCCAATCGCGGTACAATTCTTTTACTCTCATTTGTTCTCAACAGTTTTAGTAACTACTCAGCCCAGAGTTGAAATAACCCGAAAAAAAGGTGTGCGTGGGGGTGTACACCCTCACGCACACCTTTTTTTCGGAAGTTCCTCTACCTTAGGCTGAGCAGTTACCAGTTTTATAAGTTACTGAGGAGCACCCATGCCTAAACGTGAAAAAATCTCAAACGTTGACACCGCCTGGCTGCGGATGGAACACCCAACCAACCTGATGATGATCAGTGGAGTCATGACCTTTGCAGGCAAATTAAGTTTTGACGAATTGGTTGCT
>DATDOR010000448.1:0-3067 GCA_035293165.1 Anaerolineales bacterium
GTTCAAGCCTTGTTCGATGAAACGTTTGGCGGCGGATTTAAGTTGTTCAGTAGACATGAGATTTCTCCTTTCATAATGAAATTTTCCTCAATATATCCGAACCGAGCTTGCGAAATATGCGCTTTCTTGTCAAAAAACTTGCACCAACCGCGTATAATTGAACCATGCTCCCTTCCTTCTCCACGTTCGGCGACATGCTCAAATTCCTCCGCCGGAGAGCACGGCTGACGCAAAAAGACCTTTCGATTGCCGTCGGGTACAGCGAAAGCCACATCTCCCGCCTGGAGGGGAACGAACGCCCACCGGACCCGGCAACTCTGGCCGCACTCTTCGTCCCCGCTTTGCACCTGGAAAAGGAACCGGAACTGGTCGCCCGGATGATGGAACTGGCCGCGGCCGCGCGGAGGGAGACTTCGCCGGAGGCTCTCCCGCCCTCAACGGGAAGAGACGCTGCGACCCTGCCGAACAACCTCCCGCTTCAATTAACCAGTTTCATTGGACGGGCGCGTGAAATCTTTGAGCTGACGCAATTATCCACCCACTATCGTCTTGTCACCCTGACCGGCTTGGGGGGATGCGGCAAAACGCGCCTGGCCTTGCGCGTGGCCAAAGAAGTGTTACCCACCTACCCGGACGGCGTCTGGCTCGTAGAGTTTGCACCCCTTGGAGAGTCTGTGCTCATTCCCCAAACCCTGGTGTCCGTGTTAGGGATACAGGAAACGCGCGACTATCCGGTCTCCACCGTTTTGCGCGAATTTCTTCGCCCACGCCAGCTTTTGCTCATCCTGGATAATTGTGAACACCTGATTGCGGATGTGGCCGCAGTGGCCGAAACCCTGCTGCGTACCTGTCCCCACCTGCACATCCTGGCTACCAGCCGGGAGACGCTCAACGTTTCTGGAGAAATCACGTTTCGCGTCCCGCCGCTCCGCCTGCCCAGCCTGGGGTGGGTACATTCCCTCGAACGCGTGGCCGAAGCGGAAGCCGTGAAACTGTTCGTCGAACGTGCCCGCGCCAGCCTGCCCTCCTTCACCCTGACGGAGCAAAACGCCGCCGCCGTTGCGCAAATCTGTGCCCGGTTGGACGGCATCCCCCTGGCGATAGAACTGGCTGCGGCGCGCATCCGGTTTCTGCAGCCGGAGCAAATCGCCGCCCGCCTGGATGATCGATTCTCGCTGCTTACCACCAGCCCGCGTGATTTCCCTGCACGCCACCGTACCCTCCAGGCAGTCATGGATTGGAGCTATTCACTGCTCGAAAGGGAGGAGCAACAATTATTGAACCGTCTTTCAGTTTTCGCGTGCAGTTTTTCGCTGGAGGGTGTCGAAGCCATTTGTGGCGTAACGGGAGATCAAGAGGAAAATATTGACCTGCTCGCACACCTGGTTGATAAATCTCTCGCCGTTGCGGAACCGGATGAGGGAGGGATGAGATACCGGCTGCTGGAAACCGTGCGCCAATACGCGAAAGCGCATGTGATCGAAACCGGGGAGGAAGCCGCCCTCCGCGAGCGCCACGCGCGTTTTTATCTCGCCCTGGCGGAGAACGCAGAGCCAAAGATTCTCGGTTCGGAACGTGCTGGGGCATTGAAGCAGATAGACCGGGTATACGACGACCTGCGGGCTGCTCTGGGTTGGGCACGCTTGGCCGGAGAAGGAGAACTGGCGCTGCGGCTGGTAGGAGCGCTGTTCTGGTTCTGGCACTTTCGCGGGTATATCAGCGAGGGCCGCAGCCTGGCGGAGGAAACGATCAAGGCTTGTGGGGAGCGTGTAGGGCCTGGAAATTCTAGGCAGATGACTGCCCTAGGCAAAGCCTTGTGGAGTGCAGGGATTATGGCCTGGATTCAGGGAGACCTCGCCCACGCGCACAAGCAGTACGCCGCCGGTATCTCGTTGCTTCGAGAAACGGCGTTTCTTGACGAGGCGGAGAACCAACGCATCCTCGCGCACGCCCTCTCCAATCTAGGGTTGGTGGTGCTGGACGAAGGGGAACTGTTGCAGGCTTATGAATTGACAAAGGAGGCAGTCGAGTTAGCCCGGCAGTGGGGGACGCCCTGGGACCTGGCGCTACTGTTGTACAATTTTGGGGAAGTGACCTACGCGCGGGGAGATGAGGCGTCCGCCCGCCCGCTCCTGGAAGAGAGCCAGCAGTTGTTTCGTCAATCGGGAGACAAATGGGGAATCTCCATTCCGGCATTCCTTTTTGGGTTGATCGCAGGCCGCCAGGGAGATTTTGCCGCCGCTCGCGTGCACTTCGAAGAAGCGCTGGGGTTGCAGCAGGAAGAAGGGGACGCGTGGGGGACAGTCGAGGCACTGCTGCTGTTGGGGCAGGCCGCGCAGCAACTAGGCGATCTTCGACAGGCAGCCTCTTGCTACGAAGAAAGTTTGCGCCTGAACACCGAGCGTGTGGGTGACAAGTCAATTCTGGTTCGAACACTGTACAGCCTGGGCAATCTGGCGCTGATTCAGGGGCATCCTGAACGAGCCGCACAACTGCTGAGTGCCTTCACAGCGCTCCTGAAGGCCACCGGTAGTACAACCCGGCGTTCGATCTTGAACCAGGATGACGACCAGACGGTCACTTCCATTCGTGAAGCATTAGGGGAAAAAGCCTTCGAAATGGCCTGGGCAGAGGGGCAGGCGATGACGATGGATCAGGCAATAACATTCGCGTTGTTGGAAAGATGGTGATATAGAAAAATTTACAACCGCTTTTGTACTCGATTGGCTCGCCGTAAACGAAAACGGCTCTATCGGGAATCCTGTGAAGAGGAACCGGATTTTTAGGGTGTGTAGGGGGTGTACACCCCCTACACACCCTAAAAATCCGAATATTTCACACTAAAAACGATAGACCCACGAAACCTTACCGGATCACAATCGGGAGGTAAATATTGCTCGCAGCGGCATTGGAGAAGGTACAGGTAACATCATCTCCCCAGGCCAGGGTGATGGAGATCGTCTGGTTGTCCACATCGGCGCTCCAACTGCCGCCGTCACAGGAGAGACCGGCCAGCGACCACCCGCCGGGCAGGGTTTCTGTGATGGTGAAGCTGCCCGGTAAAAGC
>DATDOR010000449.1:0-24024 GCA_035293165.1 Anaerolineales bacterium
GTCTACTTGTCTACCTCATGTACTACCAGTCCAAACACCTCCTCAAAACCCTCCGCTACCACGCCCGCCGTGCCCAGGCCGCAATTAAATGGGGATCATCCAACCTCCGCGCCATGCCCGCTGTCTTGGGAAACGCGATGCCCAAGTCCGGTTCCCACCTGCTCATCCAGATTCTCGAAGGTCTGACCGAACTCGGCCCGTTTGTCAACCCCGGCTTTCCCCCCGTCAACCGCGCCGAAGACAACACCAAACTCCCCGACGCCCGCGTCCGCGCCGAACTCCACGCCATGCGCCCTGGCGACATCCGCTACGGCTACCTGCACGCCGAAGAACCCTGGCTGTCCGCCACCACCGGGCCGGGGCGGGCCACCCTGTTCGTCTACCGCGACCCGCGCGACTGGGTCATTTCCCAAATCTTCTACGCGAAAGACATGCACGAGGGGCACATGCTCCACGAATACTACCAATCCCTGCCCACGATGGAAGCGCGGATTAATGCGGCGATTGAAGGCATTCACCAAGACCTGTCAGGTTTTAAAAACCTGACAGGTCTCCGCGCACCCAGTGTCGTTGAACGATACAGCCAATACCTCGGCTGGCTGAACACCCCCGGCGTCCTCTCCCTCAGTTTTGAAGACCTGATCGAAAATCGAAGATCGAAGATCGAAAAGATTCTTGAGTATCTAGAGATTTTCAATTTTCGATCTTCTATTCCTCATGAAAAGGCAATTGACATCTTAATGGATGCCATCGCCCCCCACAAATCCGGCACCTTCCGCAAAGGCCAGCCGGGCAACTGGCGTGAGCATTTTACGGAGGGGAATGTGGCGCGGTTTAAGGAGGTGGCGGGGGAGTTGGTGGTGCGGTTGGGGTATGAGGAAGATGGAGATTGGTAATTAGAGATTGGAGATTGGAATGTCCAAACGAGGCGAAGTGTTGGTAGCCATCTTAAATGACCCAAAGGATTATGCCATTACTCGGGAAGATCACTGGTATCGCATTCCTGTTTCGAGTGTCCAAAAAAGGCTTAAAGATCGTTGGCCGCCAGAATGGCTGGCTTTTTACCACACGAAAGTATTTGGCGACATTGCCTACTCCATTCGCTATTACGCACAAGTCTTAAATATTCGAGAAGTTTTCCGTTATCAGCTTTTCCCCAATGACTCACAACATAAAAATAATCATAAACGCTATTACCAGTTGATTTTGGGGCCGCTCCAGCAATTGCCAGCCCCCATTTTCAGCAGGCGGTGGCGCAGAATTGTTTTCATCCCCACCACCTGGGAGAAATTCATCACTGCTACAGAGATCAACGACCTTTACGACGAAAGCCCACTTGAAGATCGTCTATGGGCGGAACTTAAGCGTCGAAATATTCCTGCTGAGAGGCAAGAGTTTTTTACCTTTGAAGAAATTAATTATGCGCTGGATTTCGTAATTCGCTGTGCGAAGGGTAATGTGGACGTAGAAACTGATGGGGATACCTGGCACGCAAATCCAGAAAAATCAGATGAGGACAATCTTCGAGATAACGCCTTGAAAGCCAAAGGATGGCAAATATTACGTTTCACAACGCGTCAAATTATGGAGCAAATGAATGATTACACCGTTCCTACCGTTGTGAAAACGATAAATAATCTTGGGGGATTAGAAGAAGGCGGTGTTACTGCTCGCAAAGTGGATGTTGATCCCGACCGACCTTACCAGCCTGGGCTTTTCGACGGTTTTTGATCATCCCCCAATCTCCAATATCCCCTCCTCCCCTCTGATGAAATCCCGGTCATTTAGATTGCTAATGCTTACGCTTTATATATTTGCGATTTCGGGTTCGCTAGTGTTCGCGAACTTGAAACGCACTGCCCTTGCCTACGATGAAGTAGATTACGCCTTTTACGCCCAATTCGCGGCCAAGCTGCTGGATCCACAACTCACCAATCGCTACTCAGCTCAACCTGATGGGTACAATTTTTTTGGATTAACGGGGGTAGACGGACAATATAGCTTAAACCAATCCATCCATTTTGAATTGATCAAATATGTCTATGCCATCCTGTATCGCTTAATTCCAAGCCCTATCTTTCTCACTTTCTTCATTGCAGCCATTTACTTCTCCCCTGTTCTCTATTTAGCATTTATTCATCCAGCTCAAAACACGACCGACTGCTTCTTCATCTTAGGATTCACATTATTGTATATTGGCTTCCCTTCAGTTGTTCACCTGATCAACTTTGATTTGCGTCCACGGATACTTCAAATCCCTGTTCTTGTGTTGGCAATATTTTCTATTCACTACCGGAGACCGTACCTGGAAAAACTTTTGTTTTTTGGATCGTTTTTTCTCCTCAGAGAAGAAGCCCTCCTCTTTAGTCCGACTCTTATTGTCTACAACTATCTACGCTCATCTTCTGGCAAGAAAAACATTTTATCTCTTACCAGTTACATTCTCGTCTGGCTCATTTTTGGCGTTCTGATCTTCCAATATTTCAAGTGGACGGCGTACCAAACAGGCCAATTCGCCACCCCGCTGCACCAGGTCAGCACTACATCTCTTCTGCCGGTTATACTCATCGGGGGGGTCATCTGCTTACTAATCCTGTTATTAATCGCCTGCATTCAAGAATACAAACCCATCTATCTGCCAGAATTGTTACAAACCCTGGGCTACGCTACGATTTTCCTTCCCCTCAGTGCCCAACTCTTTACAGAAGCCAACCGTTGGTCCTTTCCTGAAAATGCTGCCTATGCGTCCAACCTCGATTATCTATTGTTTTCCCCTAAAATGACTGTTTATTTTGTTGCCATACTGCTCTTTTTTGTTATTGTCCGTGCTTCCCTCAAAACCCCAAAACAATTAACAGTCTTCAATTACCTCTTCTTGAGCGTCGGGATACTCCTCCTTGGCATTAACCTTTCCAACCTTCCCAACATTCTTGCGAACTTCAAACAACGGGCAACAGCCGCACAAATCGTTTTCCAGACACAGGCTGACTTCGATCCTTATCATACCCGCGTCCTCACTGACTATAATACCTACCAGGCTTTTTTCAACTATGAAAATGTCTATCTCTACCAGCGACTTCCGTGGTCAATAGCAGGGGAGGAGCGTTATTTTCCAGACAACCGCCAATATCTTCGACAAATTTTGCGTGATGAGATAGATTACATCATCATCAACGCGAGTAGCAAACAGGATATTCTCGCTCTGCTAATAATGACCAATCTCCAACCGGCCAGTGTCATCGAAACCCCGGAATATCAAATATTCCGGTTGGAATAACGTGTACTACGCCAAACAACTCCGCCACCACCTCCGCCGCGCCCTCAACACCCTCCGTCACCGCGCCCCCCTCACCAGCCCTATCCTCTTTGCCAACTCCTTCCCCAAAAGCGGCACGCACCTGCTCACCCAGGTCTTGCAAGGGATGGCGAAAATCGGGCCGGCGGTGGATAGCGGCCTGCCTGCGGTGGTGATGTTCGATGGCCCGACCGGACAACCCCGTCCGGTGAGCGCGATCCTTTCCGACCTCGCCCGCCTCCGCGCAGGGGACATCGCATATGGACACCTGCACGCTACCTCGGAGATCGTCCCAGCCCTATGCCGGAATGGGGTAGCGTTGTTCTTCATTTACCGCGACCCGCGCGATGTCGTCGTTTCCCACGTCCATTACGTTACCGACATCGCGACGAATCACGTCCATCACGCCTACTACCGCGCCCTGCCTGATTTCGACGCACAGTTGAAAACCAGCATCCAGGGCCGCCCGGAAATGGGTAATCTGTTCCCAGACATCGGCGCCCGGTTTGAGCCGTTCCTGGGTTGGCTGGAGCGTCCCGAAGTGTGTGTCCTGAGGTTTGAAGACTTCATCGAAGACCGTGACACCGCCCTCGAACGGGTGATTGAGCACGCGATCACGCGCGGGTTCCCGATCGCCTTCCCCCGCCCGGACGCAATTCGCATCCTGTCGGACAGCATCAACCCGCAAAAATCGCCCACCTTCCGTTCCGGCAAAGTTGGCGGCTGGCGTGGGAAGTTCACCGAGGAACACAAGCGCCTGTTCAAAGAAACGGCGGGGGACCTATTGGTTCAATTGGGATACGAAGAAAACGCCGACTGGTAGACGGATAATAAGCAGTTAAGGCGCACTGTATAGAAACGACTAAATCGGAGCGACCCGGATCGCCCGGACGGACAGCGGCTCATTCCGCCCCTTCAATTGGAGGGTGCGCGGTTCACAATCCTCCAGACTGAAACCGCCCGCCTTGCATGTCTCACTGCTGACGAGAATCTCACCCGGCGCGGCGTGGGAGGCAAGCCGCGCGGCCACGTTGGCAGAATCCCCCAAGACTGTAATATCGCTTACACTATCGCTGAACCCCACCGCTCCGATATACCCAACCCCGGTATGAATCCCGATCCCCACCTGAATCCAGGGGCCGTCTGTATCGGCGTGCCCCGTTGCTTCGAGCAAGGCGTGCGCCCCTTCCACGGCGCGCCGGACGTAATCAGATCCTGCAATCCCCGGCACGTACAGGCCGATCAGGGCGTCGCCAATCAGGCGATTGATTAAAGCATCCGTCCGGCCTAATGCCTCCACGCTGACCCGGTAATACCGGTTGATAAGATGGTGGAATTTTAATGCGCCAATCAACTCTGCCAGGGCCGTGGAACCTCGCACGTCCGCAAACAACATAGTCAACTGCATTTCCAGCCCTACCTGATGTTTCTTGACAATCCGTTCGCAGCGGTCACAAAGACTGGGGTTGAAACTTGAACGCCCTGCCCCAAACCCGAGCAGATTCACTAGCGTACCACCCGCGCCCTTGAAAGGCGCGTTACATACCTTACAACGCGGATCCGTTGGCAGCCGTCTGAAAATTTGCCGGATGAATCTCACTTTCGCATCCAGGCGGGAATGATCACCCGTCAGATATGCATGCCAAAGCATGTGCGCCCAGGCATTTTGCGGGTCCGATTGCTCTTTGACAGATTGATCACTTGCCATACGCATATTTTACACCCTCTCTGCAACTGATCAGGCTAATTCGTTTGCAAAACAGCTCCCCCTCTCCTGTATAATACCTCTCTGTCCCCCGTATCTCACCAAAAATCCTGAAAATCCCCACCATCCGTGTCCCACAAATGTCCGATGTCGCAAACCCACCCTCCGGCCAACAAATCCGCCTCACCACGCTCTCCAAATGCGCTGGTTGAGCGTCCGGGTGTTGTATGGGCTGCAGCGGATGAACAGGTTTATCCTTGCGAGGGTTTGGAATAACTTTCTGTGCTGAGTCCTGTTTCCATCATCATCCGCGCCTATAACGAAGAAACCCACATTGGCCGCCTCCTCGAAGGTATCACCCGCCAGACCCTCCGGGACGTGGAAATCATCCTTGTGGACTCCGGTTCGACAGATGCCACCGTCGCGCTCGCGAAACACTACCCGGTCAAAGTGGTGAGCATCCGCCCGCAGGATTTCACGTTTGGGTGCTCGCTCAACCAGGGCATCGCGGCCGCGTCAGGGGATTTCATCGTCATTGCCAGCGCACACGTCTACCCCATTTACACCGACTGGTTGGAGAAACTGACCATGCCATTCCTTGACCCGCAGGTCGCACTGGCCTACGGCAAACAGCGCGGGACGGCAACGACGAAATATTCCGAGCGCCAAATCTTCGCCCGCTGGTTCCCGGACGAGTCCAACCCCCGGCAGACGCACCCGTTCTGCAACAACGCCAACGCGGCGATCCGGCGCACGCTATGGGAACAACACCCTTACGACGAAACCCTGACCGGGCTGGAGGACCTCGCGTGGGCGCAGTGGGCGCTTGGGCAGGGGTATTGGGTCACGTACAACGCGGAGGCGGAGATCGTGCATGTCCACGACGAGATCCCTCGCCAGGTTTATAACCGTTACCGCCGAGAGGGGATGGCGTTCAAGCGGTTGTACGAGGAGGCGCATTTCAACCTGTATGATTGTGCCCGCATGATCGGGGCGAACATCCTCTCTGATTTATGGCACGCCGCGCGGGAGCGGGTCTTATGGGCGAACTGGCGGAACATTTTCTGGTTTCGCGCCCTGCAATTTTGGGGCACATACCAGGGCTACCGGCAGGCCACCCAACCGCTTACCGCGCCCCTCCGGCAAACGTTTTACTATCCCCGTGGGATGAAAACGGAAGAATCTGCCGCGCGGGATGTCGAGCCAATTCGGTATAATGAGAGATAGGAGTAGACGATGGCCATTGCATCTTTAGCTCAAAAAAAACACCCCAAAAAAGACCTGGAACTTGCCCGCCAAATCGTTATAAATGGGCTGGCTGAACATCCAGCGAAAGTCTTTTTGTTTGGCTCACGGGCAACTGGACGCGCCGCACGCACTTCGGATATTGATATTGCCATTTTGCCCGAAGCGCCCTTGCCTGATGGCGTGTTGACAGATATTCGAGAGCAACTGGAGGAAAGTTCCATCATCTACACTGTAGACTTAGTAGATTTGTCAAGTGCTGAAAAAACCTTGCGCGAGCGGGTGTTGAAGGAAGGAATCGAATGGAGCGTGTAAAGGAACGTCTGCAAATTGCCCGGCAAGCCGTATCCACTTTATTGAAAGTGGTTGGAAAAGAGCAGGTATCTGACATCGAACGCGATGCTGCCATCCAGCGTTTTGAATACTCGTTTGAAGCCACCTGGAAAGCCGCACAACTCTACTTGCGCGAGTTTGAAGGAGTTGAACAAGCATCTCCGAAAGGGGTAATACGCGCCACTTTTCAGGTCGGGCTGCTGGACGAAAATCAGACCGACCTTGCCCTCAGCATGACCGATCAGCGAAACTTGACGGTTCACACTTACAATGAAGATCTTGCGAAAGCCATTTACAAAAAATTAGCGGGTTTTGCCTACTTGATGACGATCTGGCTGGATAAAATTGACGCCCAACTTCCTAAAGTTGAATAAAAGCATGCCCATCATAGCCGCCCTCGTCCCCATGCGCCACTCGTCGGAGCGCGTCCCCGGCAAAAATTACCGGGAGATGGCCGGAAAACCGCTCTACGCGTTCATTCTCGAAACCTTGTTTGCCGTCCCCGAGATCACCAGCATCGTCGTGGACACAGACAGCCCCGCCATCCTGACCGGGGTAGCAGACCGTTTCCCGACCGTGATCGCCCTCGAACGCCCTCCCCACCTCCGCGCGGGCGAAACCCCGATGAACGAAGTCCTCCTCCACACGACGAGTCAGGTGGAAGCGGACTGGTATCTCCAAACCCATTCTACCAACCCCCTCCTCAAACCTGAGACCATCTCCCGCGCTATCCAATCGCTAATCTCCAATTTCCCTACCTATGACTCTCTTTTTTCCGTAACAAGATTACAAACCCGCCTCTGGAATTCCCTCACCCTCCCCGTCAACCACAACCCCAACATCCTCCTCCGCACCCAGGATTTGCCGCCCATCTACGAAGAGAACTCCTGCATTTACATTTTCAAACGAGAAACCCTGCTCCAACGCCGCAACCGTCTGGGGGAACGACCATTAATGTTCGAGATGGACCGCAACGAAGCGTGGGACATTGACGAGGAATTGGATTTCCAGGTGGCCGATTATTTGGTTAAATCTGGTCGTTGAGATGCAATCCAGAATTCGTTCTTTGTTACATACTGAGCAACTCTGGGCCTATGTCCTGGTCATTGGGATCGTGTTGCTCACTTATCTGCCGTTGGCAAACCATCTTGGGTATTATGATGATGATTGGTACGTGCTATGGACTGGGGTTACGCAAGGATGGGAAAAAATCATTGATCTCCACCTGTTTGACCGACCTTTGATGGGTGTTATTTATGCAATGGATTACCGTTTATTGGGAAACGCACCGGTTAATTGGCAGTTTTACGGGGGGTTCTTACGGGTTGTCGGTGCGGTCGCGATCTTGTGGATGCTTCGCAAAATATGGCCGGAGGAGAAACTTGCCACTGTTTCTGTGGCCATCTTGGCGACCGTTTATCCTGGCTTCCTCATGCAGCCAAATGCCAACACCTATACCAATCACATCATCAGTTACACATTTGGTATGATCTCCCTGGCCTGTACGGTTCAAGCTCTCTCTCTTATTAAACAATGGGGCGTGGGTTTCTATACGTTTCTGGCAATGCTGTTCGGTGCGTTGAATTTTTTTACTATCGAGTACATGATCGGGATCGAAGCCATGCGAGTGATCGTGATTGGGTATATTTTACAAAAGAAAGCTCCGGCTTCTTTGCGAGAAAACATCCTTCGTCTGCTGCAAAGGTGGGGGATTTATCTGGTTCCTCTACTCATTTATTTGTATTGGCGGTTATTTATCTTTGAAAGTGGCAGACCGTCCGTAGACGTACAGCAATTGGTTTCTGGTTATTTGAGTTCGCCCATTCGCGCATTGCTCACATTGATGGTGGAGTTAGCCAAAGATTTTTTTGAGACGTCTCTTGCTGCATGGTTTGTCCACCCCTACTTACTTCTGAGCAACGCCACCTATCGCCAACTTTCGGGAGCAGCCATCATCACGGGGACTTGTATTGGCTTGTTTTTGGGTTATGGGCATTTTTTCAAATCGAGCCTTTCGATGACCAAGGAAGGAGAACGCCATTGGGGTCGTAGCGCCACCTGGCTGGGTGCCTTGTTCGTCATTTTTGCCTTAGCCCCCGTCATCGTCGCCGGACGGAATGTGATTTTAAATCACAGTTATACCCGGTACACCATCCAGGCTGCCTTTGGGGTCGCGTTGTTGCTGGTTGGCTTATTCAATGTTGCGATGAGACAATCCGCAAGGCTTTGGATCGTATCTCTGTTTCTGGGGCTTGCGATATTGACCCACTATCAAAATGCCGTCTTTTTTCAGGAAGATTGGGAACACCAAAAAGATTTGTGGTGGCAGGTTTCCTGGCGCATCCCTGATTTGAAGCCTGATACCGTTTTGGTGATTATGCCTTCGAGTCAAACCACTTATTCGGAAGGGTATGAGATTTGGGGGCCAGCGAATCTGATTTACAACCCCGACGGAGAATTAAATATCTATGGACAGGTACTCACCCCAGAAGTTTTGGGGTTGATTGCACGAGGAGCGAGTGACCGGCAAATGGTTCGCGGGATTATTCCCATTGAGCGCGAATATAATAACTTACTGCTCGCGGCATTTTCAAACCCTTTATCGTGTTTGCACGTGATTGATGGAAAAAAGGTCGAAATTGGCCTGGATGCCCCTTCCATCGTTTTGCTGGCTGCACCTTATTCTCGTCTGGATCGGATTATTCCTGATGTACCCGGTTTCTCCCCCCCAACAGGCCTGTTTGGACCGGAACCGGAGCATACCTGGTGCTATTTTTATCAAAAAATCCATCTTGCGCTTCAGCAAGGAGATTGGAAACAAGCAGCCCAACTTGCCGATGAAGCGCTATCGAAGGATTACAAGCCGCTCGAAACTTCCGAATGGATGCCCATCCTGGAAGCTTATGCCAATACCGGGCGTGAAAAGGAGACCAGGGATATTGCAAAAATCATACGCGACGACAAGAATTTACGGTATTTCCTGTGCACCCAACTATCCAACCCTCCCAATCTGGAGGGCTATAACGAAGAGCTTATTTTCGATACCCTTTGCGAAAATTAATGTCAAAGACCATCCTCCTCACTGCTCCTTATATGCTTCCCTTTGTCGATCGTTTCCGGCCTGTGTTAACAGATCATGGGTTGGAATTGATCGTCCCCGAAGTTCACGAACGTGGCGTTCTCGAACGCATGGAAGAAGCTGACATTCTCCGCTATGCAGGCCAGTTCGATGGCACGATTTGCGGGGATGACCGGTATACATCCCGTGTCCTCAAGGCGTGCGTTCCCCGTCTGAAGGTGATCTCGAAGTGGGGCACAGGCATCGACTCGATTGATAAAGCCGCCTGTACCCGGCTCGGGATCCAGATTCGCAACACACCAAACGCGTTTACGTTGCCCGTTGCCGATACGGTGATAGGGTACATCCTTGCCTTCGCCCGCCGCCAACCCTGGATGGACAAAATGATGAAACAGGGTGTGTGGGAGAAAATCCCCGGACGGTCACTGAGTGAATGCAAATTGGGCGTAATCGGCATGGGCAACTGCGGGAAAGCTATTATCCGCCGGGCGGCCGCGTTTGGGATGGAATTATTCGGCAACGATATCATCCCAATTGCTCCGGATTTCATTGCCGAATACCGCGTGCAGATGATCGCTCTTGACGACCTGTTAGCCCGCGCGGACTTCGTTTCCCTCAATGCCGACCTGAACCCGACCAGTTACCACATCATCAACGCGCAAACGCTGGCGAAGATGAAGCCGACCGCGGTGCTGATCAACTCGGCACGCGGTCCGCTCGTGGACGAACCCGCCCTGGTCGCGGCGCTCCACTCCGGCCAAATCGGGGGAGCCGCTCTGGATGTGTTCGAGGTGGAGCCCTTGCCAGGGGGCAGTCCTCTGCTGAAAATGGACAATGTGATGTTAGCGCCTCATAATTCGAACTCCAGTCCGGCAGCGTGGGAGCGGGTGCATTGGAACACGATTCGGAATCTATTGGAGGGATTGGGCATTGAAAGCCATCTTGGTGAAGTTTAAACCGTCCTCGCGCACCATTCCATTTGTCTTGATTGCCGTTTGTGGTGCGGCGTTCGGTTCTGCGCTGTTCAGTTTGGCGCATTATCAGGACGACTGGCCGATTATTTATTATCAATATGCAGGGGGAACGCCAGGGCTGTGGGATTTACATCTCTACCAGGGGCGACCCTATTCAGCGTTTGTTTATGCGGGTTTGTTCGCGCTCAATCCGGCAATTTTGGTTTGGCATATGCTCTTATTGAGCTTACGGGCAGCAACAGTGCTGGTCGTCTGGAAGATTTTTCAAGCCATTTGGCCGGAACATCCGCAAGCGACGACCTGGGCGGCCCTCCTCTTTGCCGTTTATCCCCTTTTCAAACTCCAGCCTCTGGCGGTGACGTTTACGATTCACTGGCTGGCTTATCTCTGTTATGCCATTTCGGTTTGGGCGATGGTGCAATCAGTCCGGTTTCCTCGCCGCTTTTGGCCTTATTTGTTCCTGGCGGTACTGACCAACGGTTTGCATGTGTTGCTCGTCGAATATTTTGCCGGGATCGAAATCGCCCGTCTGATCATACTCTGGCTGCTATTGGGTGACCACGAATCTTTTCGAAAACGGCTCGTTACTACATTGAAATATTGGAGTCCTTATTTTTTGGTCTTGGTGGGATTTGTCCTTTACCGCATTGTCTTGATTCCTCGGCCCTATCTGGGGTTTTATCAAGACCCTCCGCAGATGATCTTTGATTTTCTAAAGAATCCAGTCGCAACCTCCGTAAATCTGCTCGAATTTGCGTTGAAAGACGCATCAGTCACCCTGGTTTCGGCCTGGAGCGATGTGTTTGGGCCTGATTATTTTCAACTCACACAACCGGCCAATCTCAAAGCCTTGTTCCTGGCCGCGCTGGTCGGGGCAGGATTATTTGTTTACCTAAGACGCCTCAATCTTTCCGATACGACGCAGACTGAATCCTCTTCGCTAAAATCCATGCTGGTAGTGGGAGGTGTTTTGACAGTCACCGGCCCTCTCCCGGCCTGGATAACCTATCAGACGATTAGCGCGAACAATCCGCTATGGAGCAACCGGTTTGGGCTGGGGGCTATGCTCGGGGCGAGCTTGCTCGTCGTCGCGCTGCTGGGGTTGCTCGTTGAAAACCAACGGTCGCGCACCATCATTTTTTGCACCTTAATTGGGGCAACAGTAGGCTGGCACGCTTTGTATACCAATGATTATCGCTGGTCTGCTACGAAACAGGCTCGTTTCTACTACCAGCTTTATTGGCGTGCGCCGTACATTGAGCCGGGGACAGCGATCCTTTCAGACGGGGAGATTTTCAGCTACATGGGCGAATATCCGACCTCCCTAGCGCTCAACACCCTCTACCCTCAACCGGCGCCATTACCCGACTTAAAATATTGGTTTTTTAGCGTACCCAACCATTTTGCTGACGCGCTTGAAGATCTAAACGCAGGAATAATCCTCTCCGATCACATTTATTCCGCTCAATTTTCGGGAGACAGCCGCGACGCACTTGTCATCTCCTACGAACCCGAAAAGAACCAGTGCTTATGGGTGCTGCGTCCCGAAGACTATCAGATACGCATCCTTTCAGGCATTACGCGGGACATCGTTTCTGTCTCCAATTTAAACCGCATCCATCCCGAAGCCCTTGACAACCACACGCCAGACCCGGACATCTTTGGCCCAGAAGTAGAACACACCTGGTGTTACTATTACCAAAAAGCCGACCTGGCCCGGCAAGAGGAAAATTGGAGCGAAATCGTCGCCTTGTGGAATGTCGCGGCGGAGGCTGGTTACGACCCGCCCAACGGAGTAGAATACATCCCTTTTATCGAAGGGTTTGCACACACAGGAAACTGGAACACAGCGGCAAAAATGACGCTTCAGGCGGACCGCATTACACATGTGATGCCTCCACAATTGTGTCTGGTTTGGCAAGATATTGAAAGAACCACAGACCCATCTGATGCGCGCATAGATATTCTTGCAGAAGTACGGGACAATCTTGACTGCCCTGAATAAACGCTCCCCTGTTAAATCTTCGAAAGCCTTCTCTTTTATAATTGGACGCTATACAGAAAAACCCGACTCATCTTCCTTCAAATCTGTCTCAGGCATAAGCTGATTAAGGTCCACTTTTTGTTTCTATTGATGACCCTTCGCAAAAAAATCCCTTTCTGGTCTGTCCCAATTGCTTTATTCGTAGTCTGCATTGGAACATTTGGGCTTCTCACCCCCGACCTGGGCTTTTTTCAGGACGATTGGCCGATCTTGAACTATCAGATGCTGGGGGGCACGCCGGGATTATGGGAACTGCACCTGCACCAGAGCCGCCCCTTTGCGATGTGGGTATACCAGCTTGCTTTTTCACTGATCGGCGGGAAACGATTGCTCTGGCAACTGCTCACGCTTACTTTGCGGGCATTAACCGTCTGGGTGATGTGGCAGGCTTTGGTAGAAATCTGGCCTATGCACAAACGTCAGGCAACAATGGCCGCGCTGTTGTTTGCCGTTTATCCGCTGTTCCTGCTGCAACCCCTCGCGGTTACGTTTCTGATCCATTGGTTTGGATACCTGATTTATGCCATTTCCCTTTGGGCGATGGCGCGGGCGTTTCGTGAACCAGGGAAGTTTTGGGGCTATCTCCTGCTGGCTGTCATCGCGAGCGGATTGCATATGTTCTCTGTCGAATATTACGTCGGGTTGGAACTTGCCCGCCCGCTTATTCTCTGGTTCCTGATAGATAACAATCTTCCCCCGCGCAAGCGCCTTCAAACCGTAATGAAATGCTGGGCGCCCTTCGCTGGTATGTTGATTTTTTTCGCCTCCTACCGGGTGTACTGGATGCCGCGCCCTAGCGAAGGGTTCGACCAAAACCCGCCGCAGATGTTGTTTGATCTTCTGCAAAGTCCTGTCTCGATCTTATTTGAGCTTGTAAAAATCGCGTTCAAAGATGGGGTGCAAATCCTGGTTTCAGTCTGGGGAAATGTATTCACGCCCGCATCATGGGATTTATCCCGGCCTGCACATTTATTAGCGTTTGGCATCGCCTTTGTAATCGGGATCGGTGCTTATGTTTACCTTCGCTTTCTCCGCGTCCAAGAACCTGAACCTGGTGAAGACTCTCCCGCGCCCAAACAAATGTTATTGTTAGGCACTGCCCTGACTCTCCTCGGCCCGCTGCCTGCCTGGATTACTTACCAGACCATCACTGCCAACAACCCCCTCTGGAGCAACCGGTTTGGCCTGGGTTCGATGATTGGGGCTGTGCTCGTCGTCGTGGCGTTGCTGGAAATCGCTGTCCTGCTAAAATACCGTACCCCCATCCTCTGCGCCTTGCTCACTTTCACAGCAGCTTTTCACCTGCTGTACACAAACGATTACCGCTGGTCGGCCACCAAGCAAAGCCTGTTTTACTATCAGCTTTCCTGGCGCGCGCCCTACATCGAACCTGGCACTGCCATCCTGTCCGACGGCGAAATTTTCAACTACATGGGAGAGTACCCCACTTCCTTTGCGCTGGGGATTCTCTACCAAAAACCCGATGATGTTCCTCAAAATCCCAAATATTGGTTTTTCGGCCTGAACAAACACTTCGAAACAGATTTCGAAGAATTGGTAGAAGGCAAGCAGATCAGCTCCCGGACCTACACTGCCAACTTCACCGGCGACAGTCATCAAAGTCTCGTCATTTACTTCGAGCCAGAAAAAGATCAATGCCTGTGGGTGCTTAACCCCGACGATTACGAAATCCAGGCTCTGCCCCGCATCACTCGCGATGTCATGACAATCTCTAATCTGAGCACCATCCACGCCGAAGCCTCACACCCGCCCGACCCGGACATTTTCGGCCCGGAACTTCCACACATCTGGTGCTACTACTACCAAAAAGCAGACCTCGCCCGCCAATTTGAAGACTGGGAGCAAATTCCCGCCTTGTGGAAACAAGCCAAACAGCAAGGTTACAAACCGGCGAATGGGGTAGAATACCTGCCGTTTATCAAAGGCTTTGCCCACACCGGCGACTGGGAAATGGCTGAAAAACTCACCGCCGACGCCAAAGTCTTCGCCCAGGGTATCAACCCTCAACTTTGCCTGACGTGGGTCCAACTCGAAAACGAAATCCCTTTCTCTGAAGCCCGCGACACTGCACTTTCCGCAATCCGGGAAAAACTCAACTGTCTAAACAATGATTGAAAATCAAACTCGTACCATCCTCATCACCGGCGCGGCGGGCGGAATTGGCCGCGCAACCGTTCACCTGTTTGCTGAAATAGGCTGGCAGGTGATTGGCGTAGACCGCGCCCCGTTCGGGGACTTCCCCTCGGGTGGGTTGTTTGTTCGGGGAGACATCACCGACCCGGCCGGGTTGGGCGAGCTGTTTGCCCAAACACGATCCTACACCGGTCAGTTGCACGCCCTGGTTAACAACGCTGCTGTACAAATCGTCAAACCCATCCTCGATACCACTATTGCCGAATGGGATGCGGTGATGACCGCCAACCTGCGCTCGGTCTTCATGAGCGTCAAACTGTTTCACCCGCTATTGAAAGCCTCCGGGCAGGGCGCGGTGGTGAACGTCTCCTCCGTCCATGCCGTTGCCACGTCCAAAAACATCGCCGCCTACGCCGCGTCGAAGGGCGGCCTGCTCGCACTGACGCGTGCGATGGCAATTGAGTTCGCCCCGGACAACATCCGCGTCAATGCCATTCTGCCTGGCGCAGTAGATACACAGATGCTCCGCGCCGGCCTGACCCGCGACCATGCCGGTACAGGAACGCTACAAGAACGCCTCGAAAACCTCGCACGGAACACTGTGAACGGCCGCGTCGGCACCCCCGATGAGATCGCCCAGGCAATTTGCTTTTTGGCAAACCACGAACAATCGTCGTTCATGACTGGGCAGGCGTTGATCGTGGATGGAGGGGCGACCGCGCGGTTGAGTACGGAATAATGTTGAAAAACCTCCGTTTCTCAATACGATCGGTTCCGATTGCCATCTTCCTGCTTTGCAGCCTGACATTTGGGCCGCTAATTACCCAATTGGGTTTTTATTGGGATGATTGGGCTGTCACGCTTGTCAGGCGCCTGAACGGCGATTACTGGGAATTTTATGCCTACAATCGTCCGGCATCTGCCTGGACACAAGCATTTTTTGCACCTTTTTTAGGAATTTCCCCGCTTAACTGGCATCTTTTTGCAGAGCTGATTTGGGTGCTCACGGCAATTGCCTGTTGGTGGATGCTGCATCAACTTTGGCCCGGTCGAAAGCGAGAGACCCTCGCGATGGCATTGCTATTTGCCGTTCACCCAATCTTCTTACTGCATCCCATCTCAGTGGCCTTCAGCCAGCAGTATCTTACTTTTCTACCTTTTCTTATCTCATTTGGGACCATGTTGGCTGCTCTACGAAAGCCAGAGCGCTTTTGGATTTGGACAGTTATGGGGATTGTAACGGCGTTGATTCACTCCCTGACGATGGAATATTTCTGGGGACTGGAGTTGGCACGCCCCTTTTTAATTTGGATTGTACTGAGCGAGAAGGATCAAGAGCGGCAGGCAAAAGTATTGCAAATGCTCAAAACCTGGCTGCCCTATTTGGCTGTATTATGTGCGGTAGTGATTTGGCGAATGTTTTTTGTCACCCTCTTGGAAGATGATCCGAATGAGTTAGTTTTATTAAATACCTTGATCAGTGAGCCAATTTCAGGAGTCTTGCGATTAGCTCAGACATTAGTCAATGATTTTGTTTACATCACGATCATTCGTTGGACCGAGACCGTAAAACTCGAATGGTTTAATTTTCAGGATCGATTTTCGTTATTTGCCTGGGGAATGGCTGTGATAGTGGGAACAGGGGTCATTGTGTTCTTCAACCGGTTCGGAGAGGAGAGCACGCCTCATGGGCAGAGACAGGTGATCGGTTTGGGGTTTTTTGCTCTGCTTGTCGGAGAGTTGGCGGTTTGGCTACCTGGGCGGTCGGTCACGGTTGGGCTGTATGCGGATCGATTCTCCCTCCCCGCCCTGCTGGGGGTGGTGATACTTACCGTGGGGTTGATCGGGGCGGTCGTGCGTCCGCGCTTGCAACATGTTCTGCTTGCGATCTTGCTTGGATTGTCCGTCTCAAACCATTTGCGTGTGCAGAATGATTACCGTTGGGATTGGGTGAACCAGCGGCGAGCGTATTGGCAGATGTATTGGCGCGCGCCGGGTTTGGCCGACCACACGGCGATGTTGTCGGATGGGTCATTATTCCGGTATACAGGCGGGTATCTGACGGGAGCGGCATTGAATGTATTGTATACGCCATATCCTGGCGAGCCGGAGGATGTTTCGTATTGGTTTTTTGAGTTGGATCAAGGATATTTCAACTATTTGCCGGAGATGATCGCCGGGCATTATCCCTTGAAAGATGATATGCGGCAGTACAGTTTTTCGGGTACGAGCCAGGAGGGGGTTTTGGTGTATTACGCACCGAATCAAGGGAATTGTTTGTGGGTAATCCGGGAAACGGATCAGTATAACCCGGATTTGCCCGCGTTGATAAAAGAGGCGATCCCGCTCTCGAATTTGAACCAGATTATGCTGGAGTCTTCCCATGTGCCGAATGCAGATGTGTTTGGGAAGGAACCGGCACATACTTGGTGTTATTTTTATGAGAAGGCGGAACTGGCACGCCAACAGGATGATTGGGCAGGGATTGTGTCGCTGGCGGAGGAGAGCGCAGCGCAGGGGTTCTCACCGAATAATCGGATAGAGTGGCTGCCGTTCGTAGAGGCGTTTGCCTATACCGGGGATTGGGAACGGGCGATAGACCTGAGCGTGGATGCATTGAATTATTCGAAATCCACGCGGAATTTGTTTTGCCCGATCTGGCGCGGCTTTGAGCGAGAGGGATTGGACGCTCCGGCAGGGACTTTTGCAGAGGTGTATGGGCGGTTGGAGTGTGAGGGGGGGGTGGATAATTGATTGCCACAAATACCCGGCTTTGCTCAGCACAAGTTTCACGAGTGAGACGAAAAAGTAGCTATGCGAGAGACCTTAAAGCAATTGACGCCTAAACCTATTTTGAATCTAGCCCGTGAGACCCGTGACGCACTCCAACGCGCCGCTGAATGGCCCTCCGCCACCTTCCACCCCCTCCGCCGGGAGAGCATCACCAAACTCGCCGGGCTGAAGGACATTCACAAGGGCAAACGTTGTTTCATCATCGGCAACGGCCCGTCACTGAAGAATACGGACATTTCCAAATTGAGGAACGAATACACTTTCGGCATGAACCGGGTATATCTGGCCTTCGATGAATGGGGTTTTCAAACGAGTTTTCTCGTTTCGGTGAATTCGCTTGTCATTGAGCAATGTGCGGAAGATTTTCTCAAACTGAAACTCCCCATGTTCCTCTCATGGCGATCTCACAAATACCTTTCCCAATCACCCAATCACTCAATCGCTCAATCTTCCAATCGCCAATCTCCAGTTTCCAATATCCAATACCCAATACCCAATATCCATTACCTCCACACCACCTACACTGGCCTCACCTTCGCCACCGACACCCGGTACCGCCTGTGGGAAGGGGCAACGGTGACGTATGTTTGCCTGCAACTGGCGTTCCACATGGGCTTTGAGACGGCGATCCTGATTGGGGTGGATCACAGCTTTGCCACGGAAGGAAAACCGAACACGACCATCGTCTCTCAGGGGGATGATCTGAACCATTTCAACGCGCAGTATTTTGGGAAGGGGTTTCGCTGGCAGTTACCCGATCTGGATACGTCCGAGGTGGGCTACTGGATGGCGAAGAAGGCCTACGAGGACGCCGGGCGGAAGGTGCTGGACGCGACGGTGGGGGGGAAGTTGCAGGTGTTTGAGAAGGTGGATTACGAGTATTTATTCAAATGAAGATTCTCAAATCCGAAAATATATATTGGACGTTCATCATTGGGAGTCTTGTCATCTTAGGATGTTTTTGTACAGGGATTTACTTCTTACCGTTTGACAGCGTAAAGCCGTGGATGGACATGTTAGCAAAAGATGGGGTTTTAGAGTCCTTCACTCCTGCCATACAACAAAAGTTATCCTTTTTAGGATGGAGCGGAGTCGTCTTTTTGGGGACTGCGATTGGAATGGGAACTGCAAAAAAGATATCACAGCGAATGGTCCTTCATCTTTTGAGTTGGCTTCGTCAAACAGGGACTGACTTAATAAATGATGGACAGATATTGTTCAGGAAAATCGGCAACCTGCTTCGGGAGAAACCGGCCTGTTATGGTCTGATTGGGATCACAATCGCAGCGTCGCTGAGCCGGGTGATATTGCTTTCACGTCCCATGACGTATGACGAAGCCTACAGCTTCAACAACTTTGCCGCCAATTCCTGGATTCGCGTGGTAACCGATTATCACTTACCGAACAATCACATATTTCATAACCTTCTGCTTCATTGGGGGTATACCTTGTTGGGCAACCATCCGTGGGTGGTTCGGTTGCCAGCATTTCTTGCGGGCGTACTTATGATTCCAGCAGCCTACCTGGTTGGGCGAGCATTCTTTGAGTCGTTCAGCGCATTGCTTGGGGCTGCTCTCATCGCCTCTTCTTCCATCTTTCTTTTTTTCTCCTCAACGGCACGAGGCTACACGCTGATTTGTCTTTTTACATTGCTCATATTGGGTTTGGGCGCTTATACGTTGCATCAACCAAACCGCACGGCGTGGGGATTAATGGCTTTGTTTTCAGTGCTTGGGTTATATACGATACCAGTCATGCTTTACCCTTTGGCTGTGATCGTTATCTGGCTTGTCCTATCTTGGACATTTGGAACCGCGCCTCGCGACCCAAATTTTGTCCGATACCTTGCGATATTTGCAGCAACTACGGTCGTGATCACGGGAATTTTATACTTGCCCGTCATTGCCGTGAATGGCGCACATAAATTATTCGGTAATTCGTTCATTAGTCCATTGGAGGATGGAGTGTTTCAAACAAAACTCATGCGAAAATTGGATGATGTATGGAGTGAGTGGAACAAAGGAACATTGCCCTATTCAGAGTGGCTCTTTACAGCAGGGTTAGTCATTTCTTTGGTTTTTCACCAGAGAATTTCTCCCCAATATCGTTTTCCTATGCCTCTGGTCATGGTGCTCACACTCAGTGGGATCATTTGGGCACAAAGGGTTGCCCCTCCCGATAGGGTGTTTTTATTCACGCTACCCATTTTGTTACTTTGGGCTGCCGTGGGATTGGCCTGGGTCTTGCAGGGAACGATTGGACGAATATCCGCCAGCACAGCGCTTTGGAAATTAACCCGGGTGGCTCTTCTGGTATTTTTCAGTATAATGCCATTGATTCCCGGCCTGGCATGGCAGGAAAAGATTTCCAAGCGGCAACTATATGCACCGGAAATGACACTTCAGCTCAGAGAAGTGCTTGTACCGGGAGATGTAGTCATCGTTGCATTCCCGGATGATGCTCCCATTCGATATTATTTTGACCTCTATAATGTGCTTGAGGATCAGGCATTTCAGTATGATCAATTTCCGATTCAAAGCGCAACCGTCATTGTTAACGAAGTAGTCGGACAGACGCTTGAGTCTGTTTTGAAGGCAGGAAATTTTCCTTCCGATTGGCTGGACATTGCTTCCGCTCAACGCTTGACGGAATACCGACATGTATCTGCATACAGGCTGATGCCGAATTATCCCTTGCATCCTATACCTTAGTTTTCTAATGGCTCTTTGGGATTTGCCGTGGTTGCCTCCCCGCCGATTCCCAAAGAACCTTTCTAATTGCCTATTAATAGTGTGCCATGGACAAATCAAAACTCAAAAATAGTGTTCAATCCATCATCATGGCTTCTACAATTATCCTGGGGGGAATCCTGTTTATTTTTGCAGTTTTACCAGGTGATTTTTCACCACTGAGGACACTGCAATATCTGGCAAACCGCTTTGCAGGAGATGGGGCTTTCAATCTACATTTGGTGATTTATCAGAGAATTCAGAAATTTGCTCTTCCCACTGGCCTGGCTTTATTACTGGTCGGCTGCATGATCTATATTGCCAGTAGAAAAAAATCAGATCTTTATACCAATCTTTTCATCTTTGGCATATTGGTTTTATATTTGATGGGAGGCATATTCGTGGTGAACTTGCTCATTGACAGGAGTGATTCTTTTGCATACAGACAAATCTTTGGTGCGCCGCCAACGCCAACGATAACCCCCTTTCCAACCATTACACCTGAACCTTCCCCCACTCCGAAGTTGGAGGGGCCTGGGAGTTGGATAGAATATGTGGAAGGGTTGAGCCAACCGGTTGCTGTAGTATCACCACCGGATGGCTCTAACTGGTTATTCGTCGTCGAAAAAACCGGATGGATCCGCATTATTAAAGATAGAGAACTGCTTCCAACACCATTTTTAGATTTGCAAGGCAAAATCCTTGAACCTGTTCAAAATTATGAGCAAGGTTTTCTCGGAATGACTTTCCACCCTCAGTATGCCGAGAATGGTTATTTTTATGTCTCCTATGTTGACCCGCTCAATAACGCTGTCATTTCACGCTATCAGGTCTCCGATGATCCGAATAGAGCAGACCCGAACAGTGAGTTTAAGATTTTAGCAGTTTTCCGGCCCAATCTTTTCCATTATGGAGGGACGATAAAATTCGGCCCGGATGGCTATTTCTATATCAGTTCAGGAGATGGCGACTTTCGAGCAGGCGCGGCTCAATCTTTAGACACTTTCTATGGGAAAATTCTGAGAATTGATGTCGATCACGGGAATCCATATTCCATTCCCCCAAGCAACCCATTTGTCAATCAGTACGGAAGAGATGAAATTTTTGTTTATGGGTTACGGAACCCCTGGCAATTTACTTTCGATCCCTTGACACATGATCTCTATATCGGCGATGTAGGCGATAGCACCTGGGAGGAAATTGATTTCTTACCCGCTGGACACCCAGGTGGACTAAATTATGGTTGGAAGATAAAAGAAGGCTCAAGAGGGTATCACTGGGACATTGCAACTCTCATTCCAGCAGAACAACTCACAGACCCGATTTGGGAGTATGAGCAGAACGATTTTCACTGCACTGTAATAAGCGGAGAGGTCTACCGCGGGAGTTCTTTTCCAAGTCTTGTCGGTTGGTATATTTTTGGCGATTTTTGCTCAGGTTTCATCTGGGGCCTCCATCAGACAAAACCGGGAGAGTGGGAGCACAAAATACTCTATGATCTCCGCGCACAAATCACGTCTTTTGGTGCGGATGAGAATGGTGAACTCTATTTTACAGACTTTATCGGTCGGCTTTGGAAACTAAGTCCTTAATAGGGCACAACCAATGACTAACATTCAATCTCGTATATCTACCCTCTCCATACCCCGCCATCTCCCTATTCTTCTCACCCTTATCCTCTTCATCTTCGCTTTTCTCCTCCGCGTCACCGACCTCACCGACCCACCAATGGACTTCAACCCGGTCCGCCAACTGCGTTCGGTCATCATTGCACGGGGAATATATTATGCGGGATTAGCCGATGTAGATCCGCAAATGCAAAAAACTGCCGTCAATTTTTGGCAGTCTTTACCGAAGTACGAACCTCCTATTTTCGAAGGCATCGTGGCGCTGGGGTATCGCCTCATTGGAGGGGAACATTTGGGCGTTCCACGTGTGTTAAATACCGTTTTTTGGCTGATCGGCGGTGCGATTCTCTTTTTGCTGGGTAGCCGAATCGCCTCCCCTTGGGCAGCAATTCCAGGACTGGCTTATTACCTGTTTCTTCCTTTCAGTGTTTATGCCAGCCGCTCATTTCAACCCGAAGCCTCCATGGTCATGTGGATTGTCCTGACTGTTTACGCTTTTTATCGCTGGGCCAACAAACCAGACTGGAAATGGGCCGTGCTGGTTGGTGTCTTTGGCGGGATGGCTGCGCTGGTTAAAATCGTTGCGGCGTTTTTCATCGGGCCGCTTGCACTCGCCGCCATTCTCTGGCAACCGGGGAAAAAACCTATCCAAAACTTCAAAACTGCTCTTCGCAACCCGCAAGTTTGGGTCATGGGAATCTTGATGACTATCCCATCGGCCATTTATTATCTGGGCGCCATCTCCGAAAGTTCTACCGAATACGCCGATGCCTGGACCTTATTGGGAGATTGGTCATCGGCCATCAGCCCTTCCTTCTACATCCGCTGGATGTTATTAATCGAAGCCAACTTTGGCCTTACGCTGGTATTCCTCAGCTTTGTTGGCGTTCTCATTGCGAAATCCTTCGAGCGTGCCCTGCTCCTGGCGCTCTGGCTGGGATATTTCCTGCATGGGGTGAACTTTCCCCGCCAAACACCGACACACGATTATTACCACATCATGCTCCTACCCCTGGTGGCATTGTCGCTCGTCCCACTTGTAGAGCTTCTCGTGGAACAACTGCAAAAACAGCCCAAATGGGCACAAATCGGCACAGCGCTCGTGCTGCTCCTGGCCAGTTTTTATGGGAGTTGGATCACCCGCTCCGTTCTACTTGGTCAGGATTACGCCGATACCTCGGCCTATTGGCAAGAAGTGAGTGAGGCTCTTCCCCCAGGCAGGGCTGTAGGCTATACGCAGGACTTCAGCCTCCCGATGATGTATTATGGCTGGCGGCGTATTTTCATCCTTCCTCAAAAGCTAACGGCGAAAAAATTTGCGGCCGAACCGGAAGACGCCGACTACTTCATCATCACCGCGATGAATCAAGTAGATGACGAGCTCGCAAACTACCTGAAAGATCACTATCCCATCCTGGCTGAGGGGGATGGATATGTGATTTACGACCTTAAACCTTGAAATCGCACCCGCTCGTCTCCATCATCACCCCCTCTTACAACCAGGTCGCCTATCTGGAACAGACCATCCACTCGGTATTGGCCCAGAACTACCCGAACATCCAATATCTAATATCTGATGGCGGATCGACGGATGGGAGTGTGGATATCATTCGTAAATATGCGGATCATATATCCGGGTGGGTTTCCGAACCTGACTTGGGACAGGCAGACGCCATCAACAAAGGAGTTGCTCATTCGGATGGGGAAATCATCGCGTGGCTGAATTCCGACGATTTATACGCGCCCGGCGCAATCACATGCGCAGTCAGGGCACTGCAAGACCACCCTCAGGCCGGGTTGGTTTACGGATGCGCCGTCAGCATCAACTCCAAAGGCCGTCCGTTGAACGATTTGGCCTTCGGCAGGTGGGAAGTGGATGATCTGGCCGTTTTCAATGTCCTCACCCAACCAGCCGTTTTCATTCGCAGGGAGGCATGGGAGCGTGCAGGAGGATTGGATCCCTCTTATCACATGCTGCTCGATCATCACCTCTGGCTGCGGATTGCCGCACGGTTCCCCATCGTCGGTATTCCCGAAGTGTGGGC
>DATDOR010000450.1:0-15155 GCA_035293165.1 Anaerolineales bacterium
GGATGGGGGTGGTGTTTGGGTGTCTGTTGCGGATGAAGAAGGCTTCTCTTTTTTTTCGTCCGTGGGTTTGTTGGGCATTTTTAATCCCACATAAGCGGCATGGCTGATCCCCAGCAACGTGTTCCATGTCCCTTCCAACAAGGGGAGCTGACTTAATTCGGCCAGGCTTTTCGCAGATTCGATCCAGGCAATGGCGGTGCCGATATAAGCCACCATCACCAACACGGTCACCCAAAAATTTTGGAACTTTTCCAGGGCGATATTTTTCCACGTTTCATCGCTGACGCTCCCTTCTTCAACTCGAAACAGATCGCCGAAGTTGGGATACCCGGCGTGAATATGCGTATCTTTGGAATTGTCTTTGTTGTTTTTAATCGCCGTAGAAAGCGTCGCCGAACCCAGGCTAATCCCCATTAAGACAAGTAACTGATCCGGGATGGCAATGATATGAGGATTCTCGACCCCACCAAAAAGGCGAGCGAAAAACACGCCAGATAGAAGAGACAGAATCAGAATAGTCCATAGGGTGACTTGAAACTTTGTCAGGCTATACCGTGCCCCCCCTTTCCGGTTTTCGATTAAGAATCCCCAAAACTTGTATTTTTTCCTCAGGTCTTTGCCCGCGAGGGCATACGCAGAATAGAATAAGACCGCAGCGGATATGGCCCATCCGATGTAAACAAAACGTGACATGATCGTCTCCTACTTTTATGAGAAAAAAGGTAACCGTTCAGTTCTCCCACCTGAAGGGGGTAAGAACCCGAAAAAATGGTGTCCGCAGGGGGTGTACACCCCCTGCGGACACCATTTTTTCGGATAATCCCCTCACCAAGTGAACGGTTACGAAAAAAGTTTGTCGGTGGTTCTAAAGTATAGGATTCTGATTGAAAAGTCAACAATTTCTCATTTAATCTTTTTTCAATAAATTCCCCGTCACTTTTCGGATGGCATTGATCAACCCACCGGTTCGCGGAACCGTTGGCTCGCGTTTCTGCGCGGTGGGGGCGGGTTTGATCTGGCTTAACACGGCCTGCGCTCGTTCACGGACAGTAACATCTGAATGTCGCAAATAAGGTTGCACCGGGCCTATCGCAGGGTCGCCAATCTTCACGAGGGCAGAGACCGCCAGATCAGCCAGGGCTTCATCGGGGCTTTGCAATTGGGAGACGAGGGAAGGAATCGAAGAAGGGTCACCGATCTCCCCCAACGCGGCCAGTGCGTATCCCCGCACTTGCGGATCATTATCTCTCAAAAGTTGAATCAACGCCTGCACGGCATCTTTCGACCGCGTACGCCCTAACGAGAAAGCCGCTTGTGCGCGCACATCTTCGCTGCGGTCATGCAACATTTGAAGCAGTGCCATGACCCCCCTCCGGTCGGTGATTTCCCCCAGGGCGAGGGCGACGTACGCCCGCACGTCACTGCTAGGGTCTTGGGTGACCTCGATCAGCGCCGGGACCGCCGCAGGTTCGCCGATTTGCCCCAAGGCATGTGCAGCCAACGCGCGCACCGCCTGAACATGATCTTTTAGCGCCTGGATTAGCGGGCTGACCGCACGGGGGTTGGACAACATTCCCAGTGATTCCACCGCGGCCTGGCGCACCATTTCCTGCGGGTCTGTAACCGCCTCGATGAGTGGCTCCAGGGCCTTTACATCGGCGGTTTGCCCCAAGGCGATGGCTGCGTTCATCCGCCGCACCCAGTCATAATCATCGAGAGCCTTGATCAACGCGTTCACGGCCGGTTCCCCGATTTGTTTCAACGCAGTCGAAACAGCGTCTTGCACGACGTAGCTGGGATCAGACAGGGAATCGATCAGGGGGTTGATCGCGGCTGTGTCGCCTATTTTGCCCAGGGCAAGGGCAGCTTGTTTTCGCACCTGGTCGTATTGGTCTACCAGGGCAGCAATGAGGAAATTGACCGCGTAATTGTCCCCAATGTCCCCAAGCAAGTAGGCGCTGGCGGCCCGCACGATACGGCTGGTGTGGTTGAGGGCGGTAATCAGCTGATCTCGGGCCTCTCCTCCCATCCGTCTGAGTGCTTTCATGACTTCACGACGCACGTCGGCATCTGTATCGCCCAAGATGGGGATCAAGGATTGGATCGCGCTTGGATGGGCGATTTTGCCCAACGCGGTTGCCGTCTTCTGGCGAATGTCCGGGAATTCATCGCGTAAGGCGGTAACCAGGATCGGGACAGCCGCAATCCCCTTTTCGGAGAGGTCTTCAATCGCCCGGCGGCGGATATTGGGGTTGGGGTGGTAGAGGGCGTCCTTTAGACGATCTAAATTTTCCATCGCATTTACCTTTCCTTAATTCTACACTCAATCTACTAATGCTAGCCCGGCTTCATACAACCGTTCTTGTACCAGTGCCAGCAAACGAGGCTGTATGTCTGCTGCCTTCCCAAAACGAGTTTGTGCCACGAGAGTCAACTCGGTGTGCTGGCCAATCGCTCCGGTTTCATTGATAATCTGCCAGGGTGATAACAGGTTCGGGAGCAGGTTTACGGCGTCTTTTCCTAGATCTTCTAACAAGGGCAACGCTTCTGCCAGACGAGGCGATTCAAGTTTGAGCCGGATCCTGGCAGTGGAAAAACGTCCTCTGCTGAAGTTGCGGATCACGCGGATTTCGCCGTTTGGGATGACATACAACTCCCCGGTGGGGGAACGCATCCACGTTGTGCGCAGGTTGACAGCTTCGATCACCCCCTCCATTTCCAGGATTTCTACCTTTTCGCCAACAGAAAATGTGTCTTCAAATAAGAACCCTATCCCGGAGAGGAAGTCACTCAATTGCGGCCTGGCTCCTAACCCAAAAGCAGCACTAAACAGGCCAATCATCCACAACAAAGTATCTGCTCCAACAAATTGGAGGAGACTAATGAACGTGGCGATCACAAATGCCAGCACACTGATAAAACTGGCGATCAGCGTTTGCAGGGTTTTTTGACGTTCCGGGCTGTGGCGTTCTCGTTTGGGAGCAAAACGATTTAAGCGCACGAACCGGCGTGAAATCCGCGCCCCTAACCGGTGAACGATCCAGGCCAAAAGAAAAAGGCTGGAGGTGCGTAGTAAATATCCCCACCATTCCTTGCTATAAAAAAATAAATCCAACCATTGTGTAACCATTTCTACCATTATACAAAGGTCGTCAATTCTATTGCTATCCTTTTTTCGTAACAGTTCCTGGACAAAACCCGTTCAGCACGCAGACTTCAAAAAACGGGAGAGACTTCGGTAGTCTTGCGTCCCAAAATATTGCGTATACGCTTTGAGGTTAAAAAGGGTGCGCCCCACAACTCACCAAGGTGATGATGGACACGCTCGATGAGCCGAAGTGGGGCGCGCTTCATGTGTTTGCCAGTTTATTTTTCTTTTTCAAAATTCAAAAAGGCAGCCAACTCCATATAGGTATAGGGTTTGAGGGCAACGTCTTTCACGCCCGCTTTCATGTAGCGGGCTGCGCGGGCAGTATCCAACGCGGCGGTGACAACAACCGCTTTGCCCGCGACCCCGGCTTCCTTGAGTTGTGCGACCACATCTGTGACAGGCATCGTGGTCAGCGCTTCGTCCACCAGGATCAGGTCGGCTTCGGCGGCTCCGGCTGGGCTTTCCTGGACGACGACGTTCTTTCCGGCGAGTTTGAGCACGTTGGCGGCAAACAAGGCCCAGGTATCGGTGGCTTCATCCACAAAGAAGATATTTTGCGGGGCGTAGCTCAGGTCAATCGCTTCATCGTCGGGGGCGGTGGGGATGACGATGGTGAAGGTTGCCCCCTTTCCGGGTTCGCTATCCAGGGTGATGCGTCCACCCATTTGAGACAGGGTCGTCAGCGCGGCAGCCAACCCCAACCCGGCATACCCGGAACCTTTCGTGGTGAAGAAGGCCGTCCAGATTTGATCCTTGTTTTCGGGGGCGATGCCTTCTCCGTCATCGGCGATGCTGATGGCGACGTGTGACTGGTCAAGGGTGGGGGTAATGGTGGCGGAGATGTGGGTGGCGTGGGCTTCGAGGGCATTTTGGAACAGGTATCCCAGGACGCGGGCGAGCTGTGTCGTATCGGTCAGGCCGTAGGGAGTATCGGGGGCGGCTTCGATGGTAAGTTTTTTGTCAGGGATGCCGGTGAAGAAGGCGGCAGCCTGGACGACATCGGGGATCAGGGCCGCGCGCAGGGTTTGATCCCGTCCGGGGCCGATTATCCGTTCCCGTACGTCTACGATCAGCCGCGCGTTTTCAGCGATAATGTCCAGGTCTTCTTTCAATGATTCGAGGTCGGGTTTTCCATTTTCCAGATCGGCTTTCATCCGGGCGACAGTGGTTGTGATGGGTTGGGTCTTGTTGCCGATCCAGTGGATCGCCTGGGTGGTGGCGGTCGCGAGGGCTTCGTAGGTTTTGGCACGGAGCAGGGCCGCGTGGGTCAGTTCTAATTCTCGCAGCAAATAGGCGTTGTGAATGGCAATGGCGAGTTGATCGGCCATCGCCATCAGGGAGGAAATATCCTCGTCGCTGAAGGCGGCTTCTTCCGTGCTTTGTACGGTGACTGCGCCAAAGGTGTTTTCGCCGACGATGAGCGGGAGCGCCATCTCGGAGCGGGTATCGGGCAGGTAGGGATTTTTGAAGAAGACGGCTTCTTCCCCCACGTCGAGGGCGATCCGGGCCTCGCGCCAGGCGATGGACGCGCCGATCATGGACTGGCCGCCGACTTCGAGCTTGTGCCCGGCTTCGATCATTTTCCGGCCTGCTTCTCCCCGTCCTGCGCGGAGAACGGCCCAGTGTTTTGATTCATCGAGCAGGAAAATGCCCGCATAATAGAAGTCATAGGCATCGCAGATGATGTCCACCGAGGCCGGGAGCAGTTCATCCAGGCTGCGGAGAGTGGTAATGTTTTTGGCGACCTGGGCAGCGGCTTGCAAGAGCGCGGCCCGGCGTTCGGCTGTAGCAGGTTTTGGGGATGGCATATAGTATCTCCTTTTATAGCTTTACTTTGTAACTGCTCAGGCTAAGGCAGAGGACCCTCCCATTTCCGCTCTGGGCTGAGCTATTACCTTATTTTTCAAGAATCGCGTCCATCAAATCAACTAACCCCTCATCGCGGCCTTTGACAAAATATTCCCGTGCGCCGCGTGAGATGGCGACCTTCGCTTTGTGTACTTCGTCGTAAGCGGTGAGGATGATCACGGGCAGATTGGGGGATTTTTCGTGCAGGCGGCTGAGTAATTCCAACCCTGCACCTTCCTGAGGCTGGCCAGTAAACCCCGGTATATTCAAGTCCAGCAGCGCCAGATCAAAGGGATTGTCTGAGCGTTGTGCTGCTTCAAATGTTGTCAATCCCTCTATACAGTTATCTGCCGTGATGACCTCAAACCCAAGCCGGGATAAAGTCTTTTGCATACTGCGGCGGATCAACGGTTCGTCATCAACCAGGAGGATTTTGTGTTCGTATTGCATAAAAGTTCTCCTTACTTTATTACTGGCAGCAGGACAATAAACTTTGCGCCCTGGCCATTTTCACTTTCGACCCAAATTTTACCGCCACTTTGTTGGATAATTTCCATACAGGCTGCCAAACCCAATCCTGTCCCGCCTTGCCCGCCTTTGGTCGTGAAGAACGAGACCCAAATCTTCTCGCGGATCTCGGCCGGGATACCTGGCCCGTTGTCTTCCACTTCCACGTGGATAAATCCTGGCTCGGACGGGAAGGCGCGCACCCAAATGTGCGGCGCGGCGCGTCCGTCCAACGCTTCCCAGGCGTTTTTGATCAAATTGCCGAAGACATTATCCAACTGGCGGGCATCGGCAGAAATGAGGGGCAAATCCGGGCCAAAATCACTGATAATCACCCCTGCGGGCAAACCCATCCCGCTGATGGTTTCCCGCAGCATGGCGGCGATGTTCAATTCCTCGAGGCGTGGTTTACGGGCCGGGCCGATCAGGTCTTCTTTGATGTTGAGGATTTTCCGGGCGCTTTGCTCAATGATTTGTAAATCTTCAAGCGTGGATTCTAAATCACCCAGGAAGACGAACGCGTTAGGCGAAAGATTGGCCAGTTTTTCAGCATTCGCAGACAGATCAATGCTTTGCTCAGCAGCAGTAACGAACGTATTTTGAACTACATTCCAGAAAGGATGGCTGGTTCGCTCGGTTTCCGGGAGGACGAGCAGAGTTTGGAACATCGCGAGAAGATGGGTCAAGTCCTCGCGCACGCGCCCGGCACTGGCAGGGATGGGCGCGGCTTTGTTCCCCACCCAATGGATCGCTTCCCCGGTGGCGGTAGCGATGGCTTCAAAGGTTTTGGTACGGAGAAGTTCACGGTTGGCCGCGTCCAGGTCTTGGAGCAGACGGGCATTGTTTATGGCAACGGCCACCTGGTCGGCGAGGCCTTGGAGCGCGGTGCTGTCGTCATCGGAGAAGGCGTTGGGGATATCGCTTTGAACGGAGAGGGCACCAAACACTTGATCTTTGAAGATCAGGGGCATTACCAGTTCGGAAGCCGTTTTGGGCAGGTATTCATGTCTGAAATAGACCGTCTCTTCATCTACGTCGAGGGAAATGCGGGCTTTCCGCTCTTCGATGGCGACCCCGACCATGGAACCGAAACCAACCGGGACGCGGAACCCTTCATCCACCAGAGCTTCGCCAGCTTCACCATGCCCCGCGCGGAGTTCCGCCCATTCCTCCGCCGGGTCCAACAAAAAGATTCCAGCAAAGTAGAAACCGAATTCATCGCAAATGACAGCAACCGTGTCATCCAGTAATTGTTTGAGGTCGAGGATCGAGGTGATGTTATGGCTGACCCGTGCGGCGGCTTCGAGCAAACGCTGGCGGCGCTGGAGGAGTGCGATTATCTGGCGGTTTTGTTCGAGCAAGTACTCGTTGCGGGCGGCGATATCCGTCAGTTCGCGAATCTTCATTTCCAGCCGCTCGACCAATTCGGCCTGATACGCGCGGAATTCGTTGGTCGATTCGTCCAGGTCGTCGCGTCTTCCAGCCAGGAACTCCGCAATCTCTTCTGGAAAAGTATCCGGGTCAATGGGTTTGGTCAGGTAGCCCGCGCACCCAGCAATGAGCGCGCGTTCCCGCCCGCCGGGAGACGTGTCTGCCGTGAGGGCGACGAGGGGCGTTTCAGGGTAGAGTGTTTTGAGGCGGGTGGCTACCTCATGCCCGCTCATGCCAGGGAGATTGACATCCACGATGATCAGATCGGGGTTCGTATGCTGGGCTAACTCGATGCCGCTCAAGGGATCGGCGGCTTCAAGGACGATATAGTCTTGTCCCAACAAGCGAGAGACGAGCTGGCGTGAGGCTGGAGTATCTTCGATATAGAGGATTTTTGGGCGGAATTTAACATTCATTCCCTAGTATTTTACACTGGTTTGGGAATAAAAAAATCCCCTACTGGGGAGATGCAGAGGATTGTTGGGAGACTCGCTCCATAAAACGCGCCTCATCAATCACCACGCGCCAGTGCGCCCCGCTGCCAATTTGTATTTCCCCGTCCCAGGCTTCGATAAAGAATGTGATCTTGTTGCCGTCCACTTCCGTGATCTCCGCAACGGTACGAATCGCGGCACCGACCGGGCTGGGGGCGAGATGCCGCACGTCCACCCGCGCGCCGACACTGGAGTAACCTGGCGGCAGGTGCGCGGCAAGCAGTTTACGAGCAGTCATTTCCATGAACAGGATCATGGAAGGCGTAGCGAGAACGCGCAGGTCGCCGCTGCCCAGGTGCTCGGCAGTGTGTTCGTTTTGGACGGTGAAGGTGTCTTCGCGGCGGAGACCGGGAGCAAGAGAGGCGGTTATGGTCATTGGGACTCCTGAAAAATTGTGGGTCTACCGTAATTAACGGGGTGGAGACCCGAATTTTGAAGGTGGTGGGGGGTGTACACCCCCCACCACCTTCAAAATTCGCCATCTTTCCCGCTAAAAACGGAAGAGCCAAAATTGTTAATGGTTAGTTGTTGGGTGAATTCGTCAAATTAACAATTAGCAACTATCCATTACCCATTAACCATTAAGCAACTGCCAGCCAGTCCTGGCCTTCGACAAGGCCCATCCGGGTAAGGTGCTCGCGGATGAGCTGTCGTGCGCCGCGTGCGCCGACGGCGGCGAGCAGGATGGGGTTCTGGTATTGCGCCCACCATTTGGGTAGGTCGCCAGGGGCGATGATTGGCTGGCCGCGGCGAGTACTGCCGATTTTTTTGGGGTCAATGTCAACAAAGGCAGCGAGGGGCGCGCCTTCGCGGACGAGGTGTTTGCTCAGGCGGCGGCCCATCATCCCCGCGCCCCAAATAATAACAGCATCTCGCCCCACAAGCGGGCCGCGCGCCAGGTAGTGTGCTTTGGCACGGATAAAATTCTCGACCGAATAGCGGCTGTCTGTGCGGGTGAGGCGGTCAGGGCGTTCACGCCAGGCCAGCAGGGTTTCGGGGACTTTGGCGAACTCCGCCCTGGCCAGGTACAGGCGCAGCCACAGGTCGTAATCTTCTGGCCAGCCGTGTTCCTGATAGCCGCCGACTTGCTCGGCCCAGTCTTTGCGGAACATGACGCTGGGATGCGGAAATGGACTTTCGATGAAGATTTCGCGGCAAATGTCTTTGTGGGTGATCAGCCCGTTGAGCCAGTTAAGATAAATGCGGAACCCCTCCCGAACCTGGCCATGGGGGAAAGCTTCGACGAGGCAGCTTACCAACGCCACGCGAGGGTGCTGATCCAGCCAATCTTTCTGCCGCTCCAGGCGGGCGGGGTGCGCGCGGTCGTCGGCATCCATCCGGGCGATGTACGGGGCGCGGCAGGCGGCCAATCCCGCGTTGAGGGCGGCAATGATCCCCGCGTGGGACTGGGAAATGATCGTGAAACGGGAGTCTACCCGGCTGGCTTCTCGGAGAAGATCCCCAGTTGGATCGGTGGAGCCATCGTCCACAGCGATGATTTCAATGTCCGTCAGGGTTTGTTCCCGGATCGAATCCAACGCTTCAGGTAACGTGTCGGCAGCGTTGTAACAGGGCAGAAGGACAGAGACGGCAAGCATGGGTTGATTTTACCCGATAAGGGTTGGTACAATTCCGACCGTGAAATCGGCTCTTTGGGATTTGCCGTGGTTAATGCCAGATTTGGGGGGGGTGGACACCCCACTCACCCCCCCAAATCTGGGGAGCTCACCGCCGATTCCCAAAGAACCCTGAAATCAAGACCTGACAGGTTTTGTTGTCTGGAAACCTGTCAGGTCTCTTAGGAGGCTCTCTTTGGAAAATTTACCTGTTGCTTTGCAAGAAATCCAGGAGGCATAATGGACATTTCTAATCCTTTACAACAACTGCTCATGCAATTTTTGAACTTTTTACCCGAACTGATCGCTTCGCTGGTGATCTTTTTCGGCAGCCTGTTTCTGGCAGGCTTGATCAACCGCGGGGTCAAGAGAACCTTGCTGGCTCGAAAGGCTGACCTGGAAATCTCGATTGCGGTTGCGACGATGTCTCGTTGGTCGGTCATTATCCTGGGGACAACGGCAGCATTGAGCCAGGTCGGATTTGATCTGACCGCTTTCCTGGCGGGGTTGGGCATTGTCGGTTTTGCGATTGGTTTTGCCTTGCAGGATGTGAGCAAGAATTTCATGGCGGGCCTGCTCTTGCTCTTGCAGCAACCCTTTGATTTGGGGGATGCGATTGAGGTTGCCGGATTTGCGGGAATTGTGTTGAAGGTGGATTTGCGGGCAACGACTCTTCGTACCTTCGACGGGAGGATGGTTCAAATCCCCAATGGAGATGTGTTTACCAAAGCGATTGTGAACTTCAGCAGGGCGGAACAGCGGCGGATCGAGCTTCAGGTGGGAGTCGCGTATGGAACGGATTTGGAAAGTGCACAAGTTGAAGGGCTGGCAGCCATCAAAGCCATTGAGGGGGTGTTGGACGAACCTGCTCCCAGAGTGGTTTACCAGACATTCGGCGAATCCAGCATCAATATGATGGTTTATTATTGGATTGATACCGCGACGACAGATATGCTCGATGCACAGGAGGCAGGGGTGTTGAGATTAAACGCAGCCTTTGAAAAAGCAGGGATTGAGATTCCTTTCCCTACGCGAGCAGTTGTTCTTCAACAAGCTCAAGGATAAACAGGTTGGGACCCAAAAATCAAACTTGTCTACACCCGCGCGACTTTTCTCCAGTACTCGAAAAGCGCCCCCACGGACTCGCCAACCACATTCCGACGGATCACTTCCCCAAAAATCGCGCCTACTGAAAGCACGGTGAGTCTTTCAGGGGTGCGTTCTGGTGTCAGGGGGACAGTGTTTGTTGTGACAATTTCTTCGATCTCATCCACGCCATTGAGGCGTTCGACTGCTTTACCGGTGAACAACCCGTGTGTGCACAGCACTGTCACCCAGGAAACATTTTCTTTTCGCAGGATGCGGATAAGCTCGACAATCGTGCTGCCGGTCGCGATCTCGTCGTCCAACAGGATCACGCGCTTGCCTTTGACCTCTCCCATGATGCCGCCATACTCAACTTCATCGTCACTCTTACGGAATTTTTCACCTGCCGCAATGGGGAGGCCGAGCAAGCGGGCGATGGTGGAGGCGCGTTTGGCATTCCCAATATCCGGGGACACAACTACAGTATTCGATAAATCTTGTTTTAAAAAATGTTCAACAAAGACAGATTGGGCGGTCAGGTGATCCGTCGGGATAGCAAAAAAGCCATGTACCTGTGGGGAGTGCAGGGTCATAGAGATGACATGGGTGGCTCCAGCAGTCACCAGTAAATCTGCAACCAAACGCCCCGCAATGGAAATACGCGGGGCGTCTTTTTTATCGGAGCGGGCATAGGAGTAATAGGGAATGACGGCATGAACTCCGGCGGCTCCCGCACTCCGGGCAATATCGAGCATAAAAAGCAGTTCCATCAAATTGTCACCACACGGTGGGGTAAGTGGTTGGACAATGAACACTTCTTTTGAGCGAACACTCACACCAAGATGGACGTACAAATTATCATTGGAAAACTTCTCTACCACCGTCGGGCTGACTTCTAACCCGATAGAATCGGCAATTTCCTGTGTCAGGATTGGGTGGGCAGTTCCGCTAAAAATCAAGGTGTTTTCAGGGGGTTTATGATTCGCGTCAAACATATTCACGTCTCTTCTCCTTTACTTCTGGTATCGTAATTACTCATTCCAGATAGGAATCTCAAAGCTGGGCGGTCCAAACCTTGTCAGGGCCGCGATCAATTTCCCAGGGATAGACAATGTGTGCGTCGGTAATCGCTGCATAGTAATCCGGCCGGACCGATCCAAACAGATTCCGGTAGGGGTTAAAGTGTAAGACGCAGGAATAGGGAAACCCCCCGGCTGCCGATACACGGTTCTTCACGGCGGTAATCGTACGTCCAGACCCCCACACGTCATCAATGACCAGAGTCCGCCTCCCGCGCAACAATTGGTCTTCTGGAAATTGCAGAAATTTAGGCCACATCATCAATTGCGACCAATCCTGGCCGCGTTTGATCTCTGTTTCCAATTCTACCTGTGACGGGAAATCTACTGCGGCCGTCAGAATATGTTTGATATCCATTGCCTCGGCCAGCATCCCGCCTGGCACAATTCCCCCTCGGGTGATCAACAGCATTGCCGAAAATTCGGTGTCTAACTGGGTGAGCAAGTGATCGATCAAACGATCTACTTCTTCCCAACTTACAAGTTCACGTCGCTGATTTTCCATGAAGCCAATCCTTTCTGGGAATTTATACCTCCGATTCTACCAATGATTGCAAGGAATCGCACGTGTCATGCGGCTTTTTTCACGATCAACTTTTCCTGTTTATAACCGCACCAACTGCGCGCGGAGAATCTCCGGCTCCCGCTCCAACTCGCGCAGGAGTTCTTTAGGGGCGCGGGAATCCAGGCTGATGAAAGACAGGGCACGCCCCCCGCGCATTTCGCGGCCGTACCGCCAATTGGCAATGTTGATCCCTGCCCGGCCCAGGCGGGTGCCCACCTTCCCGATCACGCCTGGGACATCGTCATTTTCCAGGATCAGTATGTACCCGTCCGGGAGGGCGTCAATGGAAAACCCGCCATAGTGCACCACCCGGGCTTCCCCATTGGCAAACAGCACCCCTGCAACTGTCCTTTCCCCAGGCGATGCTGCATCGCCTACCCAAATCACCCGGCAAACAAGGGCATTGGGATAGTCCGGCAGATCGAGCAGGTGTTTGGCCTGGGCGGTGACGATGCCTTGTTCATGTGCCAGGACCGGAGCGTTGACCCAGTTCGCGGGTGTTCCATTTTTAGGGCGGATCATTCCCGACAGCAGAACGGCAGTGACGGGACGTACCAAATCGCGTAAACCTTCGCCAAGCAGTTCGACTTCGACGCGGGTGATCCAACCCCCCGCGGTCTGGCCGAGCAGCTTTCCCAGGCATCCGGCGAGGTGGAGGGATGGTTTGACGGCGGTATAGGGGGCGCGGTCGTTGAAGGGGAGGTTGACAACGTTGCGGTAGTCGCGGCCGCGCAAGGCATCGAGTACATCGTGGACAATTTGAATGGAGGTGATGGCTTGAGACTCGACAGTGTTCTGGTTGAGATGGGGCGTGGCGATCACGCGCGGGTGGGTGCTTAACCGGTCCCCGGCGGGGGGTGGTTCCTGGTCGAAGACATCCAACGCTGCTCCCGCCAGGGTTCCGCCATCTAATGCCTCAAGCAAGGCGCGTTCATCCACCAACCCTGCTTCGGCAGCGTTTAACAGATACGCGCCGGGTTTTATCCCCTTAAAGGCCTCGGCGTTGAGTAGGGGCGGGTCTTGGAGCTTGGGAATGGTGGCAAGGACGAGCACGTCGGCGCGAGCAAGGAGTTCGGGGAAACCGGTAATTTCGACGCCGCGTTCACGGGCGAAGGAGAGGTCAGCATAGGGGTCGTAGGCCAGGACGGTCATGCCAAATGCCTGGGCGCGGGTGGCAATTTCACGCCCGAGACGACCAAAGCCGAGGATGCCGAGGATTTTGCCGTGCAATTGAAAACCGAGCATGTCGTGGCGAGGCCAGCGCCCGGCGTGGACGGCGTTGTGCCCCTGGGGGATGTGCCGTGCGAGGGCGAGGAGGAGGGCGAAGGTGTGCTCGGCAACGGCGAACAGGTTGGCGTCGGGGGCGTTGAGGACGAGGATGCCCCTGCGGGTGGCGGCGTCGAGGTCTACGTTGTCAAGGCGCGCGCCCGCGCGGGCGATGACTTTGAGGCGGGGTGCGGCGTCAAGCAGTTCTTGGTCAACGAAAGTGGAGGATCGGATAATCAGCGCATCCGCCTGGGGAAGGGCGGAGAGGATTTGGGCACGGGAGGTGAAGGGGCCGGAGGTGACAATTTCGGGGCTGGCGCGTAGGACGTTCCAGCCCGCGGGGTGGAGGTGGTCGGAGATTAGGATGTGGAAGGACATGGGAGGAATTGTCAATTGGGAACGGTCAATTGTCAATTGCGAATGGAAAAAGCCGATTGTTGCCGTTGAATCATTTCGCGTTGCGATAGAACCATTTCATGGTGCGGCGGAACGATTTTTGGGAAGGGTTGGGGCGTTAAGGGATGGTCACCACCCGCTCCCAGTCATTGAGGTGATGAGGAGGTGAAAGTCGTAGTGAGGCCGGGAAAATTGGATCAAATATATGTCTGCATCCTACTCCCCTACCCAGCGGTCTCCTGGAAGTACTCATACCACAAACCCGCGCCCTTAATATCACTCATGGTCCTCCAATATGGACCCTCTCTAAGAAACCTGTTCCTCTATAAAAGCCGCCGCCAAATACTTTGCCGGCTTCTACGTCTAGCTAGACCGCCTCTGAACTTAATGGCCGTCGCTTGATTATTTTATCTCTAATGGCATAAGAAAAAGTTCCTTCCCCGGCTGTTATCATTGTGACATGACCTAAATGACTAAGATGTTCAAAAGCAGCCTCGACTAGGTAAGAAGCGCCGTCGCCGTTTTCCAATGTGAGAAATCTTGACTTTATCTCAATAATAAGAAGATGGTCCTCTGACACGGTAAAACGATAGCCCCATTATAACGCTACTCTGACACGATTGCCTATATTCACCCTCCATTCCCCCGCTTCATCGCCCCCCAAAACGCGTCTCGCATCCCCTCCTCCCGAAACGTCACTTCTTCCCCATAAATCCGGCTCAGCCCCTCAGCCCATAGCCGTGCAAACCGCGGCGTATTCCCCGCCTGGCCCAGCGCGAGCGGGAGGATGGGCGCCAATGTCCGGGCGCGGATGTAGACCGGAGCCTGCTGCGCCACCTGCTCGCGGTATTCCACCCCGCCAAACCCGACGAACAAGTCCACCTCGTCCCCCGCTTCCAGGTCGGAGCCGCCATCGCCGATCAGCATCGCCCGCCCCGGAAACTGTTCACGAATGCGGGCGATGACGCGGTTTTTGCCCTTCGTTCCGGCCAGCGGAGTCGGCTCGAAGGCCAGGTAATTCGCGCGCGGGTTCTGCCCGCCGGGCTGTTCCCAGTACCGCCACCACTCCCCCGAAAGCTGGTCATATTCCATATTGACGGCGAAGATGTGCTCCCGCGGGACGCCCAGCCACACGCCGAAATCCCGCACCGGCTCGATCAGCCCCCCGCTGACGATGAAGATTTCCGTCCCCAACGCGTGCAGGGCTTCGATCACCTCCCGCGCGCCGTCCACGACCGTGTCCCGGTAAATTTTGGCGATCTCCTGCACCTGCGCCTGGGTGGGGTTTGCCGCCACCAGCCGGTGGCCGTACACCGCTTCTAGCGGGATGTCCCCTTCCATCGCCCGTTTGGTCAGCATCGCCACATCGTGCTCGTATCCGCTCATCCGTGCAAGTTCGTCAATCCCTTCGACGGTGCTCAGGGTGCTGTCGCAGTCAAAAATGACGAGGTTGGAGAGGGGCCAGATGTGTGGGGGCATGGAGAGAGGGAGAAAAGGAAATTGGAGAATTGTCCTGAGCGGCGATATGCAATCGCTGGTCGAAGGATTGGCTGGGAGATTTTACTTTGGGTATGGAGATGTGGCAATGTAAGGACTGCGTGCGGTACAATCACCCAGATGATGAGATGGCTCATTTCTTTCTTTCTGCACTTCCGGCGGCACAAAATCACCGCGCTCCTCCGCCTCTTTTTCCCTCTTCTCCTCTTCTCCCTCACC
>DATDOR010000451.1:0-3962 GCA_035293165.1 Anaerolineales bacterium
TGCCTCGCTATTCGCCAGCCAGCCCCAGGCAAAATCTTCCGCCGGTCCGGTCGGAGTACTCCCATCGAGCGGCAGACGGATTACCGAATACCCCACGCCCGTGCTGTGATTCCACGACCCGTGTAAGGCGATGAACAAATCCCCGCGATATTCATCGGGGAAATTCGTCCCGGTATAAAACGCCAACCCCAGCGGTGCGGTATGCGCCTGCCAGGTTGCTACCGGCTGATCCACTCCCTCACACGACCCCGCAAAACCAAAATCCGGGTCCTCGATAGTCCCGCTCTGACAGCGCGGCCAACCATAATCCGCCCCCTCACGGACGATATACACCGTCTCCGGCGGCAAATCATCGCCCATCAAATCGCGCCCATTGTTCGTCGCCCATAACTCGCCTGTTTCTGGGTGAAGGGCCAACCCAACCGCGTTCCGCAGCCCGGCCGCGAACAACTTCTCCCCCATCGCGTCCGGCCCATCATACACGACGATCCCGGCCCGGCGGGAATCGGCCTCCTGGCACACATTACAACTCGATCCGACCGAAACCACCATCCGCCCGTCCGGCAGGAAAATAATCGTCCTCGTGTTGTGTCCGCCTGTCGGGTAATTGTTAATCAGCGTCACCGACTCGTCGGCCTTCCCATCCCCGTCCGTATCCGTCAGGCGCACCACCCCCGTCGGCACACCGATGTACCACGAACCCTCGTGAAAGACCAAACTGTGCGGGGACTGCAACCCCTCCGCAAATACCCGCGCCTCGTCTGCCACGCCATCCCCGTTCGTATCGGGCAGGGCAACAATCCGCCCCGCGCCCCGGTCGGCGACGTACAGCGCCCCGTCTGGGCCAAAGGCAATGAAGCGTGGGCCGTTCAGCCCCTCCGCAAATATCTCCACCACAAAACCATCTGGCACATGCACATTCGCCACCCCGCCCTCCCCCAATGAACCTGCCAGATTCACCTGCCGGGAGAATTGGGAATAGACCCAGCTTAAACCCAGACAAGCTGCAAGCAGCAGAGCGATCAACGTCCATAAAATTCTTCGTCGTTTCATCAGTACCTCATAGTTTCAAACCACGGATTTCACCGATTTCACGGAAAAAAGAAAAAATCTGTATTCGTCAACAAAAGGTTGAACAGAGAGCTTTCCGAAAAAATCCGTGTAATCCATGGTTTCTTAATCCACCATCTCCCCTAAATATCCCAACTCCACCAGCGCGGCCAGCACTTTTTCTTCCGCGCCGGACTTCACCACAATCGTCGTCGGGCCGAGAATATCGTTCAAGAACCGCGCTGCTTTCGACGCGCGCAATGCCTGTAACACTTCGGGCGCGCTCACCCGCAAGACGGAAACCCGCTCGACCCGCGCCTCCGCCCCCTGCACTTCCCATGCTTTCAACGCCTTGGTCACATTGGGCGGGATGCCATCCGAATGTTTCGCCAGCAGCGTGATCAAATGCCCCGCGCGCAGCCCTTGTTCTCTCGCGCGTCCCAGACTTGAAGGGGTGAGGCGATACCGATATTCGTCCCCCTTCTCTTCTTCCCAATGGCAAAAACGGGCGACCTGATACCGGACCGCGCGCGGCGCCACGCGTGGCACCACGACACGTCCGTCGGAGCGCACGTACACCCGCCCGGATTCGTCCCCCAATCCACCAGGATTGACAAACCCAGCAGGGGGTTGTCCCGTTAAAAGCGCATCTGCCCAGTTCGACCAGCGGAACGCAGTGGGGAGGGCGTCATCGTCCGGCGCAGCGAGATCGAGCAGCCCCAATGCGTGCATCGGGCCGGTGATCATGTACCGGATCAGTGCACCGTCCACGTCGTCCCAATGCTCAAAACCGCGCAGGTATTCGTCCGATTCTTTGTCTCGCAAGTACCAGGAGTCGTATTCACCTGTGGGGCGTTGAAAGTCGGGATGCTGTTGTTTGATAGCAGCGATGAAAGCGCTCAAACTCCACCAGGTGTTTTTAGGTATCCCTTTCAAAAAGCCAAGCACGACACGCCGGGCGCGGAGCGGATCGTTCTTCCAGCCGCCTTCCGCTTGCAGGCTGGGAAGTTGGCGGAGTTCGTCGAAATCCGGGCTGTTGAGCCAGGTTTGGGTAAGTTGGGCAAGCGATTCCGCGCGTGGGGCTTCGAGGAAGGCGCGGGTGGGCTCTGGGAGGGGGGTGTTGTCCGGAGCGAGGAGGCCGTGGAGGGAGAGGAGTTTGCGAAGAGATTCCACCCTCACCCCCTCGAGCAACTCCATTGCGCCCCCCCCTCCCTGATTGGGTGAGGGGAGTTGGAGGCGGAGAGAGGCGAGGAGGGTGGTGGCGTCGTCGAGAAGGTGATCAGTGATGGGGATGGGGTGGGTGCGTTCGATGGGGGACGCGGGGCGGCCGAGAGGTTCGGCGTTGGCAGGGGCACGGGTGGGGATGAATTCGAGCAGATCGTCGGGGATGAAGGCGAATTCCTGCGCCCCATCGGGAGTGTCAAAGAACGCGCGGGCGATCAGGGCGCGGTACCAAAGCCATTCAGCAGGGGATTGGGGGGCACGGTCAGGGCGTTCCCGATCGCGGCGCCCCGCGCCCATTTCGCGGACCGTGCCATGCCGGAGGGTGAATTGTGCCCACGGCAGGCGTCCGTTTTGCTGGAGCAGGTCATCCAGCGCATCACGGACTTCCACGGGCAGGGTGGTAACAATTTCCGCGGCGAGGGATTCATCTACCATCAAAGCAACCAGGCGTTGCAGGCCGGTGCGACGGTCCCGGGCCTCGAATTCCAGTCCCCAACGTTCGGCGATGATGCGAAGATGGCCCAGGTCGCGGCCGAGAAGGCTTTGGGTGAGGTTGGGCATGGGAGACATTATAATTGTCAATTAGTAATTGATAATTGACAATTGTTATTGGGTGATTGTGTGATTTGTTGGTTGGTTTGCTGGTTAGTTGAATCGTTGACTCACCGACTCGCTGAATCGCTGCTTTATCCCGGTTTGGACAAAATGCGTTAGAATAACGTCGTTAAATATATCCAGGTGACAGTCACCTATGAGACAGGAACCACGATGCAAAATAAAGACGACGTTCAAAATGTCATCAATAAATATCAAAAACGACAACAGGGCGGTGGGCGGATGTTTATCGTTGGGGCGATTGCGCTGGTGTTGATTTTTGTAGGCGGGACGCTGCTGTACCAATGGTATACCAACCCGGATGCCCGGTTGTTTGCGTTTCTGGCAACCGATACGCCGACGCCCACGCAGACGATTACACCGTCGCCTACCGTGCCTTCACCCACGCCGGTTCCGCCCACCGAAACCCCAACGCAAACGGAAACGCCGACGATTACCCCTACCCCCACGATTGAGGGGCCATTTTTTTACACCGTTCAAGAGGGCGATACGCTGTTTGGGATTGCTGAGCAATTTGGGGTGGATGTGAACCGGCTGCTGGAGGTGAATGAGTTATCGTTTGATAGTATTATCGCTCCTGGCCAGCAAATCCTGATTCCCGACCCAAACGAGGAACTGCCCACCGCTACTCCCCTTCCCGAGGGCCTGCCGCGCGGGACAGAAATCGAGTACCGGGTGCAGACCGGGGATACGCTGACTTCGATTGCGTTGAAGTTCAACTCTACGGAGGAGGCCATTTTGGAGGCGAACGAGGAAATTGAAGATGTCAATTCGATTTTTGTGGGGCAGGTGATCATCATCCCGGTCAATCTGGTAACGCCCGCGCCGACCGCAACCGGTGCGCCGCTGAATACGCCGGGCGCGATCGCGACGCTGACGCCGGTGCCCACCGAACCAGAGGCGACGGCGACGCCGTAACCCTAAAATTCAATAGTAGCAAAGGATGAAAAAGTGGCCAGATTCTTTTCGCCACTTTTTTCGTTTTTAAGTTAAAGATATCTCACAATCGTAACTGCTCAGGCTAAGGCAGAGGAGTCTCCGAAAAAAAAGGTGTGCGTGGGGGCGTACGCCCC
>DATDOR010000452.1:0-5831 GCA_035293165.1 Anaerolineales bacterium
TCGGCCAGGATGTTTTCCACGCCCCGCAACCGCTCCACAAATGCGGGCCGGGTAAAGAATGGGGCAATGACGGCAATGGTATGTGTCTTGCCCAGAGAGAGGCGGCGGGCGGTGGGGTTGGGTGTGTAGTGCAGTTCGGCGATGGTTTCCAGAACCTGCTTGCGGGTGGCTTCACTCACAAGCGGGCTGTTGTTGACCACGCGTGAAACAGTGGCGAGGCCAACTCCGGTCTTTTGGGCAACATCGCGAATTTTAGCAGGCATATGGAACCGGTTTCACAATATTACATCACGGTTCCCTTTGTCAAGTGTTTTGGCCGCAAAAAACATTGACATTTAATGTTGTTTTTGCTAAACTATTAACTCGCGTTAATAGGGTGCTCACAAAAAATTCATGCCCCCTTGCTGCTCAACAAGGAGTTCGGTATTTGTTGGAGCTGGGACATATTCAAATTGCCTGCATTGCGAACGCTCCCCCATCTTATGCAGCTTCCCCTGATCGAGTGGCCGGTTATAAAAATGCGTTGCGCGCCGCTGGAATCATGCCCGATGAAGGCTTGATCCGATATGCAGATTTTGACCCCCCATAGCGGTTACACCCAAACGAAATCCCTATTAGAATCAGGGAGTACATTCACCGCAATTTTCGTTGCAAGCGATAATGTTGTCATGGGTGTAAAAACCGCTTTACGGGAGGCAGGATTGCGAATTCCAGAAGATATTTCATTGGTGGGTTTTGATGATATTCCATGGGCTGAACATGCCGACCCACCCCTCACTACAGTGCATGTACAGGCTCAGGAAATGGCTCGCAATGCCTGTCTTGTGTTAATGGATCTGTTGCGGGGAAAAGAGCCCGAAACAAAACGACGGATCATGGATACCCATCTTGTTGTGCGTAAGTCATGCCGCAAGTTGTGAAAACAAATTGGAGGTGAAACGCCACTTACCTTATATTAAACTATTCCAAACTGAAGATAGATATTAACAAAACAATCAACTATACGAGGAGAAAGAATGAACAAGAAATCTAAACTATGGAGTCTGGTAAGTTTCATAGTACTGGCTTCCATGCTCCTGGCCGCTTGTGGCGGAGGAGCCACCCAGGCACCTGTCGCTACCGCGCCCCCTGCAACTGCAGCGCCAGCCGCAACTGCAGCGCCAGCCGCAACTGCAGCTCCTGCTGCGACCGAGGCACCCCCCTTACCAGAAGTGAGCTTCGACTACGCGCCCGGCGGCGCCTTGGAAGCGGCCATTAAAGGTGACTATTCAGGAACGACCGTGACCGTGGATGGTGCCTTTGAAGGTAATGACGTTGATGGCGTGAAATTTGGCGAGTCAATGAAAGCGTTTGAAGATGCCACCGGTATCACCGTCAATTACATTGGTAATAAAGAGTTTGAAGGTTCGATTGCCATTCGCGTGGGGGCTGGCGATGCTCCTGATATCGTGGACTTCCCACAACCTGGGTTATTTGCCAACTTCGTGCGCAAAGGCAACATTGTACCTGTTACAGATTTCATTTCTGATGAATGGCTGTCACAACAATACAATGCTGGCTGGCGCGAATTCAATACCGTTGATGGCGTTGAATATGGCGTGATGCATCGTTACTCAGGCAAGAGCCTGGTCTGGTATCCTAAAAAAGCTTGGGATGCGGCGGGTTATCAAATTCCCCAAACCTGGGATGAACTGGTTGCACTGACACAGCAGATCGCCGACGATGGTGACACAGCCTGGTGCATCGGCATCGAATCCGGCGCTGCCACAGGTTGGGTAGCCACTGACTGGACTGAGGATTTAATGCTGCGCACCACATCCCTGGAGAATTACGACGCCTGGGTTGCCGGCGAGCTGCCCTTCGATTCACCCGAAGTTAGAAAAGCCATCGATACCTGGAGTACTATCTGGTTCAATGATGCTTATGTTAATGGAGGACGGACCTCTATTGTTTCAACATTCTTTGGCGATGCTCCGGGTTCGATGTTCCAAGACCCCCCAAAGTGCTGGTTACATAGACAGGCGAACTTCATCACCAGCTTCTTCCCTGAAGGGACGCAATATGATGTGGATTATGGCTTCTTCTATCTGCCGCCTGTTGATCCAGCGTTTGGAAAACCCTTCCTCGTAGCTGGTGACCTGCTCGCCATGTTCAATGACCGGCCAGAGGTACGGGCGTTGATGGAATACTTCACAACTCCCCAGTCTGCTAGTGGCTGGTTGGAAGGCGGCGGCGCTATCTCCGCTCACCAGACCGCGACACAGGATATGTACGGTTCAGACCTGGATTATGGCGTTTCCCAGCTCGTGGCGGGCGCGACCAGCTTCCGCTTCGACGGATCCGACCTGATGCCTGGAGAAGTTGGGGCCGGCTCCTTCTGGGAGCAGATCTCCAGCTACGTTGCAGGTTCAATTGACTTGGATACAGCCTTGCAGGCTATTGACGCAAGCTGGCCGAGATAGTATTTGACTGTAATTAATGGATGGACGGCTATATAGCCGTCCATCCATTTACTATCCATCCCTCAGAAGCCCGGTTTTAGCAAGAATAGAAAACCAGTTTCTGCCCTATGATCACTATTGTTCCATTGTAAGGAGCAATCCTATGAATTCCCTAAATAGCGAAAAAGAGCTGAATCAACCGCTTGGGGTAAGGATTCTTGCTTTCATCGGTCGAGTGCTGGTGGCGATAAGCATCCCGTTAATCGCCTTCTACGTGCTCTATCAAGGCTTTCTATTCCTGCGGGACAGCAATGCATCTCGCGGCATCATTGCCGCAGTGGCCATCGTTTGGGGCGTGGGAGGAGTCGCCCTTTTGTATTGGGTTTTCAATGGTCTCGTGGAAAGGCTCCCGGACTCCTGGAGGATACGACTCCTGCCTTTTGTATTTGTAGGACCGGCATTGGCAATCCTCTCATGGTATCTGGCTATTCCGACACTACGCACGTTTTGGCTCAGTTTATTTGGTCGAGATGGCCCGCCAAAAGGATTTTCCATATTGCAACAATTAGCCAGCGATTCCTTTGTTGGTTTAAGCAATTACACGGCCGTTTTCACCGATAGGTTGATGCAGGAAGCGTTTCGCAACAATCTGATGTGGATCATATTCGGCAGCACGTTCTCCATCATTTTTGGGCTGATCATTGCAGTGCTTGCCGATCGCAGCAGTTTTGAGAAACTAGCCAAATCGCTCATCTTTCTGCCCATGGCTATTTCCTTTGTTGGCGCAAGCGTAATTTGGAATTTTATTTATGAGTACAGGCCGGCCAATCAGCCTCAGATCGGTCTGTTGAACTCTATTGTAGTGAGTCTGGGGGGGACGCCACAAGCCTGGCCGCAATGGGTAGATATTGCGCCCTGGAATAATTTGTTCCTGATTGTGATGGTTGTCTGGTTGCAAACCGGCTTCACCATGGTTTTGTTTTCGGCGGCGCTGAAAGGTATTCCCGAAGAACTTATGGAAGCCGGCCGGATTGATGGCGCCAATGAGTTTCAGGTATTTTTCCACATAATGATTCCCTACATTCGCGGAACCATTATCTCCGTCTGGACCACCGTTGTCATATTTACCCTTAAGATCTTTGATGTGGTTTGGGTGATGACAGGGGGGCAATTTGGCACCCACGTGATAGCCACCCAGTTTTACAGGCAATCGTTCACTAATCAGAATTCAGGTTATGGCTCAGCCATAGCCATTGTGCTGTTGATTGCGGTTATCCCGGTCATGTTTTATAACTTGAAGCAGTTCCGCGAACAGGAGGCTTTCTAAGATGAAAAGTGGAAAAAGACAAAAACGACTTACAAGCCTGTTTATTATTAATGGTACGCTCCTCTTCCTTATCCTGATATGGACCATTCCAACTTTAGGGATTTTTGTCTCTTCCTTTCGCGCCCGGGATAATATTGCCACTTCTGGCTGGTGGAGGGTATTTCCCTACCGCGATTGGCAGGCCGTCAAAGAAATTGATCCCAATCAGGCAGGGCTTGATGCCAACGGCGTTATGAAAATAGAAGGCGTTAGCGGCACTTTTGAGGAATTTCGGGCAGGGGTTGGAACACCAGACGGCAAACAACGCATAACCTGGATTGGGAATAAACGCATTGGCAAAATTGAAGTACAGGAACAAGTCTGGTCTGTCGATTGGAATTTTACACTTGACAACTATCGACAGGTTCTGGGCGGCCAGGATTTTGAGTTCAAAAAGCCGGATGGCACGATACAGGTTGTCCCAGGCGACAACATGAGCGGTGCTTTTTTGAACAGTCTAGCTGTGGCAATTCCATCTACTGTGATTCCGATTTTGATCGCAGCTTTTGCCGCCTACGCTTTTGCCTGGATGCAATTCCCGGGGCGACGCTTCATGTTTATTGTAGTTATTGCGTTGTTGGTTGTGCCGTTGCAAATCGCATTGGTTCCAATATTACGGGATTACAAAGCAATACAACTTAACGGTACCTTCCTGGCAATTTGGCTGGCTCACGCAGGTTTTGGATTGGCGCTGGCAACGTACCTGCTTTATAACTATATCAGCGGCCTGCCGCGCGAAATTTTGGAATCGGCTTTTATTGATGGCGCCTCACACTTTACGGTGTTTACCAGCCTTGTTTTACCCTTATCAGTGCCGGCGCTGGCTTCCTTTGCCATCTTCCAGTTCCTTTGGGTCTGGAACGATTATCTTGTGGCCCTAATCTTTTTGGGCGGCAACCCTGAGTTTGAGTTGGTGACGCAGCGTATGGCAGCCATTGTTGGCTCACGCGGAAGTGAATGGCATTTGTTGACAGCTGGAGCATTTGTTTCCATGGCATTACCATTGCTGGTCTTCTTCACCATGCAACGTTACTTTGTACGGGGCTTGCTGGCAGGCTCGGTCAAGGGATAACCCCACTACCAAATAAGTAACCGATTATGACCGACCGCCAGTATTGGGAACCATTGGCCGTCAGACCGGGCAGGTACGCTTGAGAGTTGTGGCCCAGATGTCATCGGCCACCAACACCGGCTTGCCGTAGGCTTCGTCCAATCCGGGGAGGTAGAAGAAGCTGTAGTCTACACCCGCTTTGGCGCTCTCCGGGAAGAAGCTGGTGGTGAAGTTGCCCTGCTTATTATGCATCCAGCACTTCGGCCCCTTGGCGTCAAACATCGGTAGAGGCGCAGCCCCGAAGTTGGTGCCCACGATGCCGGCCATGATCTTGCCGTTTGGCCTGTCCATCGTGGCCATGTCCAGCCACGACTGGTTGTAATTCGCCTTCAACGCGGCCAGGTCCAGATGCTGGCTCATGTCCACGATCTTGCCCTGGCTGACAAACGAAGCCAGCAGGCCCGGTTAGCGAGGGGTGATTGGCGTCTACCAGCACAATTGGCACTTCGCTGTCGGCCAGGATGTTTTCCACGCCCCGCAACCGCTCCACAAATGCGGGCCGGGTAAAGAATGGGGCAATGACGGCACAAGAACGACAGCAAAAATCGCAACCAACATTATGTGAAAACCTCCCACCGAGGCTCAGTAGCCCCATTTGGCCTTGTGCTATATATTTCCCGGTGCTATAGTCTATACACAACTTTATAGACACTTGCTCCTCGCTCGGCGAGGGAATGGAGGCTATCATGAAAGCACGCGCAATTTTGTTAGTCATCGGCAGTTTGGGATTAGCGGCAATGTTGGGGCTGTCGTGGGCGGCGGCGAATGGAACCGCCCAGGCCGCCCAGATTGAACAGGCCACAGCAGTCAGCGGCGAGTTCATCACCGTGACCGTCAAATCGGGGGAGAGTCTGGCGACGTATGCGACGCGCTACGGGGTAACCGGCCCTGCTTTATTGGCCGTGAACGAACT
>DATDOR010000453.1:0-5348 GCA_035293165.1 Anaerolineales bacterium
CAGCGAACTGTTCACCATCCCCAGTTCGACCATGGCCTTCATCGCCATTGCCATCCCCATTATTCTGGTCACCATTGCCTTTTTCGTCTACCACCAGCGCGGGCGAAACGCGCAATACACCACCTATCTCCAGTACGCAGAAGCAGCCAAAACCAATGCCCAGGGTAAAACCACACCCGAAGACCTCCGCACAGCCTGGAATGCCGTTCTCTTCTATGTCAATCAGGCGGAGACCTACCAAACCACCGGCGAGACGCAAACCATCCGTCTCGAAGCACAAACCGTGCTGGATCAAATGGATGCTGTAGCCCGCCTCGAATATGTTCCCGTTCTCCAAACGTCCCTCGCCGAAAACGTCGTCATCCGCAAAATCGCTTCAACGAGTGAAAACGTCTATCTGCTCAACGAAGATGGCGGCAATGTCGTCCGTGTCTGGCAAAGTGGGCGCGGCTATGAAACTGACTTGACCTTCCGCTGTGGCCCGCTCCCCAACGAAAGCCTGATCGTTGGCCCGTTGGTTGACATCGCAGCCCTTCCCCCCGTGAACGCCTTCGACGCCCGGGTGTTGGGCATGGATGCAAATGGCATCCTCGTGTATTGCCTGCATGATGAACCTCCCGTTGCTGTTCCTTTGATTACTCCTGATAACAACTGGGGCAATCCCCTCGCCTTTGCCCTCGACAACGACATTCTCTACGTCTTGGATCCTCAAACGAACGCCGTTTGGGTCTATTACGGAGATAATTACGAATTTAGCGATCGCCCACGCTTCTTTTTTGACGCCGACGTCCCTCCGATGGCGGATGTCATTGATCTTGCGGTAGACCGGGGCGAACTCTACCTGCTTCACGCAGACGGACATTTAACCGCTTGTGCCTTCGGATTTGACGTACAACCCACCCGCTGTACCGATCCCGCGCCCTTGACCGACCCCCGCCCAGGACAGGAAAGCGGCCCGACTCTGGCCGGGACGATTTTCTCCGAAATCGTCTTCACCCCCCCGCCCGACCCTTCCCTTTACCTTCTCGACCCCATTCAACAAGCGGTTTACCATCTCAGTTTACAGCTCACCCTTCAACGCCAGTTGCGCCCTCAAATTATTGACTCTCCTGCACGCAATGTTCCTATCACCGCGTTTGCTATCAGCCCTAACCGTACCATTTACCTGGCATTTGGCAACCAGGTATGGGTGGGTTCGTTGCCGTAAATGGCCGTGGATGTACCACTTTCTCCCCGTCTCTCCCAGGCTTTTTTCAATCGCCCCACAGTGCAAGTCGCCCGGGATTTGCTAGGGGCGCAACTCGTTCACATCGAAAATGGAACCCGGCTGGCCGGAACCATCATAGAAACGGAAGCCTATGTGGGTGAAGCTGATCTGGGATGTCATGCCAAAGCCGGGCGCACACCGCGCACTGCGGTTATGTACGGGCCGCCCGGTCGCGCTTACGTATACTTTACCTATGGAATGCACTGGCTCTTCAACTGTATTACCGAAGAGGAGGGATTCCCTGCCGCAGTCTTGATCCGCGCGATGGATCCCACCGATGGAGTAGAGATCATGGCCAGGCGACGTGGCAGCCGTCCCCGCCGGGAGTGGACCAACGGCCCCGCGAAATTGACTCAGGCCCTGGGCATTGGTTCCGCCCAAAATGCCCTCGACCTCTGCGCCCCGGACAGTTCTCTCTTTCTCGAACCCGGCGAACCAATCCCCGACGAACGCGTGACCACCACCCCTCGCGTGGGGTTATACACAGTACCAGAGCCGTGGAAGAGTATTCCGTGGCGGTTTCTGGCAAGATAGATATTGGGTATTCGATATTTGATATTACCCAATGTCGAATACCTGATATCCTATCGGAGGAACTTATGTCCCTACTCACCGGAAAAACCGCTCTCATCTTTGGCCTTGCCAACAACCGCTCCATCGCCTGGGGCATCACCAAAGCCTTTCACGAACACGGGGCCAAAATCGGCCTCAGCTATGCGGGAGAAGTGCTGGAACGGCGCGTCAAACCGCTTGCTGCAGAGATCGGCGCGACCTTCGTCGAACCCTGTGATGTGACGAAAGACGAAGAAATCGCAGCCATCACTGAAAAAGCCAAAGCCGAATTTGGCACGATAGACATTCTCGTCCATGCTATTGCTTACGCGGGCCGGGATGAACTTTCACGGCCTTATGTGGAAACCAGCCGACCTGGGTTCATGACCGCAATGGAAATCAGTGTCTATTCATTTGTGACGCTGGCAAACGCTTTTCGCGGGATGACCAATCCCGGTGGAGCGTACCTGACCCTGACTTACTATGGGGGTGTGAAAGTGGCCCCTAGTTATAATGTAATGGGGGTAGCAAAAGCCGCTCTCGAAATGTCCACCCGCTACATGGCCTATGACCTCGGCCCCTCTAAAATTCGTGTCAACGCCATCTCCGCTGGTCCCATCCGCACGCTGGCCGCGGCTGGGGTAGGTGGTTTTAGGAAGATGTACAAACACTTCGCTGATGTAGCCCCGCTCAAGGAAAACGTCACCCAGGAAGACGTGGGCAACGCCGCTGTCTATCTTTGCTCCGACCTGTCTGCCCGCGTCACCGGCGAAATTCACTACGTGGACTCGGGGTTCAACATCATGGGCATGCCGGAGAATATAGAGGATTAGAACGTATTGCGTATCCCGTCAATAACAAGTAACCGTTCAGTTCCCCCACCTGAAGGGGGTAAGAACCCGAAAAAATGGTGTCCGCAAGGGGTGTACACCCCCTGCGGACACCATTTTTTCGGATAATCCCCTCACCAAGTGAACGGTTACAATAACAATTAAGAATTGACCATTAACCATTAACAATTAATCATGTTCCGCCGCCGCACCGACTCTGCCTCCTCCCCTTCAACTGCTGCCCCTATTGAACGCGTGACTTCCGTTCTGGGAGTGGATACGGCCTGGCATGGGCGATTGACGGGCAGCGGCGGGGTGCGGATTGAGGGAGCGTTTGAGGGCGAGATTTTACTTCAGGGCTTGCTGGTGGTTGGAGAAAAAGGGCGGGTGACGTGCGAAAATGTCCGTGCTCACACTGTTATTGTGGCAGGAAACTTAAAAGGCAATATCACCGCCCAAAAAGTTGAAATTCGCAGCACAGGCCGGGTGTGGGGTGATGTGACGACGACCGCTTTTGCAACCGAGGAAGGTGCATTTTTGCGGGGGAAGATTACGATGGAAGAGGAGATAGCGTCAGAGGTGGAAGAAGAAATTGAGTAAAACCATGTCCGTCTATAAAAATCGTCTTGATAAAGATGTTTTCATGTAACCGTTCAGTTCCCCCACCTGAAGGGGGTAAGAACCCGAAAAAATGGTGTCCGCAGGGGGTGTACACCCCCTGCGGACACCATTTTTTCGGATAATCCCCTCACCAAGTGAACGGTTACGTTTTCATGTGACGATCTTGCTCGTTCCACGGGCAAACTGCCGGATCGTGTACGTCGGTTTGCGCTGAGATTCGTGGTAGGTGCGGACGAGGAGTTCGGCGATGAGGCCCATGAGAATGGATTGGAAACCCATGATCACGAGCATGATGGCGACGATGAAGAAAGGGGAACTGAGGACGAAGGTGCCGATGGCGATGCGTCGGATCATCAAAAATAGCAGCCCCAGCCCACTGACGCTCATGAGCGCAAGCCCCGTGCCGCCAAAGAGGTAGATGGGTTTTTGGGCGTAACTCATCAGGAATTTGACGGTGAACAGGTCGAGAACGACTTTAGCAGTGCGTTCGAGGCCGTATTTGGTTTTGCCGAACTTGCGGGCATGGTGGGTGACGGGAACTTCGATGATTTTTGCGCCTACCGAACCCGCATAAGCCGGGATGAAGCGGTGCATTTCGCCATATAACCGGAAGCCCGTGAGCACTTCGCGGCGGTAGGCTTTGAGCGTGCAGCCATAGTCGTGCAGGTGGACGCCTGTCACCCAGGAGATCAGGCTGTTCGCCATGCGAGAGGGGAGAGTGCGGGTGACAAACTCATCCTGCCGATTGAACCGCCAGCCGCTGACGACGTCGTAACCCTCGTCAAGTTTTTCAAGCATCATGGGGATGTCAGAAGGATCGTTTTGGAGGTCGGCATCCATCAGGATAATAATGTCCCCTTCTGTGTGGTCAATTCCAGCAGCGATGGCAGTGGTCTGGCCAAAATTGCGGCGGAGCAGAGCCACCCGCGTATGTTCGGGGTCATCTTCCGCCAGCGAGAGAAGGACTTCGGCGCTTTTATCCCGGCTGCCATCGTCTACAAAAATGACTTCCCAGGCACGGCCGGTCCTATCCAATGCATCATGAAGCGCCTGGTGGAGGATGGGTAAACTTTCCTCTTCGTTATAAACGGGAATGACTATCGAGAGACTCATAAGGGGCAAGTATCATTTGTCCATGGCCAGGTGTCAAGATTATGGAATCCTTTCAAAAATATGGAGAAAAGATCGGGCGTTGCACGGCGCGACGGAGGAAGAAGGCGGCAGTTCTCGATATTTGGATTCATCCAACAAGGTAACTTCCAACCAATCTTTAAAATACCGTTCAGCGACCAGAATATAATCTGCCTCTTGTAACCACCGTTTTCCTAGCGAATCGCTCCAAAACCCGTACCGTTCTAAATCTTCGTCGTTGCCGGTCAGGTAAATGGTGTAATCCAGGTTGATTTGCGAGGGGTAAAGTTGCGGGTTTTCGAGATAGAGCAAGGGGACGGCAGACAACACCCCGCGCCAGTACACTTTTGAACCAGGTGGAATGATTTCAGCGAGATAGCGCCCGACGGCTTCGTAGCTTTGAATGACATCTTGCGATGAATTTTCGGTGGCAGTGTCTGCCAACCGCTCGACTGCGTTGGGGTCCACCAATTCATTTTCTGCCTGTCCACAATCATAGGTTTGGAACCCATTTCCGAGCACAATCGTAGGGGAAAACACAAAGCCAAGCAGGATGGTAAGGAACAGAGCAACCGCTCCGGGTGAAGGTGGTGTTGAGATTCTGTGGCGGAGGATTGGGGAAATCACGGCGACGGCGAGAATGAGAATGATCAGCCCAATCACAAATCCCGCAACGGCAGGGACGTACCTGATTTGGGTTTGTGTCGTTGCGCCAAAACGGTTCTCAATCAGGGCGCCCAACTCAATCGTTCCGGGGAGAATTTGAAGGGAACGCATCCGGGGAACGGGCTGCTCAAGGAATTCCTCCGAAGCAGCCTTAAAATTACTAAAGGCGCTGAACCCTATTCCGGTCAGCATCACCAGGATCAACAGACCAATGGCTCCCTGCCTGGCCAGGGAAATCCGGTGCGTCAGATGGGGCAGCGCAATGAGAAATATGATCACAC
>DATDOR010000454.1:0-16917 GCA_035293165.1 Anaerolineales bacterium
GTTGGGGGCAACGGCAAGCCGCACGGGGAGATTGCTGGCTGATGCGAAGGCGCGGGTTGGGGGCGGAGTTGGTGGTTTATCAACAGGTCGAAGTTGAATCAACCTTATTAAGAGAAAAGCTGCTACAAAATTTGGAGGATAAACTCATCCTTACCCGTGAATACGCTGCAGTGAGATTCGGAAAATTGGAAGAGAGTGATGAGGAGGTCGTAACAGCGCTTCAAAGGGCTGCCGCGCATGATCCGATTGTTCTTGTTCGCGAGGCCGCGCAAAAGGCACTTCAATCTCCAGCCCATCAAAAATTTCTGGCCCAAAAATCGTCGATGACTCTGCAAGGCCAGCTAGAAACAGCCCAACCCCCAACGAACCCGCAAATCGAATACGAGCAGGCAGTTGTGTTACTCAACGCTGGGGACCGGGATAAGGCAGTTGAAAAATTCGCCTTTGCCTTTCGCCTGGGAAGCAGGAACTTACGCGTCCAGGCATTGGCACAACTGGAATCCTTAAACGAAGTAGAGGTATTTTGAAATGGATACGCATAGCCCTGGAAAATTTCTACCCATTCTCACAATCTTTTCCGGTTTTTTTCTCATCTTGAGCGGAGTTGCCGCCGGGACCGGTTACCTCGGATTGAGTCTGACCAGATTTTTCGGTGCGGAAATCTTGATCGGAGAGTTGAGCGTCACGGGCGCTGTTGCGTTGGGCATCCTTGGAGGTGGGATGGCTATGATTCACGGAATGAACGCCTTCCGTCGCCAGCGATCCAACCCGGTACGCCTGCCGCAAATCTATCTGTTCTACCTCGCGTTCGCGTTGGTGCTGGGGGTTGGAAATATCCTGCTCGTGGGGCGAGGGGCAGGGCGTTTCGACGACTCTTTCCTTCAACTGCTCTTTCCACCTGTTTTCATTCTAGGCGCATCGCTCCCCGTGTTGGCGGCCCTCGCATTCGCGTTCCGGCGGATGGGATGGCCTGTCACCTGGCGGCAAGCATCGCTCATGCTCGTGTCCGGTGGGACATTGTCCATAATCGTAACCTTTATTTTAGGAAGCCTCATACCGTATATCATCTACCTGCTGATTGCACCAATGGAATTCCTGGCCGAGGAATTTTTATACGTCCTCAACCCTGACGGCCCAGGGTTTTTTGAGCGTTTAATCTTCTCTCCCCTGCTAATATTTTACTTGCTGTACGTCGCGTTCCAGGCCCCATTCCCGGAGGAGCTCGCCAAGGCGTTGGGGCCAGTGTGGATGGGCAGGCGAATCCGCAGTGAGCGCATGGCCTTCGCGCTGGGGCTGGCGTCCGGGGCGGGGTTCGCCATCGTTGAAAACATGCGATACCAGGGACTATTCGCTCAATTCTACGGCTGGTCGTGGGGAGGCATTACCGCCTTACGCGGGATCGGAGCAGTGGATCACGCACTGTGGACGGCGATCATCAGCCTGGCGCTGTATCGCGAACAGGCGCGGGAACCCGGCTGGTTAGGACGGCTCGCGCGGGCTTACTTTTTCTCCGTCGGGTTGCACACCATCTGGAATGGAGGCTACCTGGCGCTGCTCTACCTGATCGGTCTGGATCACTTTGCCGGGGCTGGGCCATCTTTTTCGATCTACGGTGAGTACATCGAGATTTCGCTGATTGTAATCCTTTTAGCGATGACCTTATTGAACTGGTGGATATTGATCCGCTACCTGAATGGGTTGCAGACAGATGCCCCAATCGAAGTCACCCCCCAACGGGTTTCTCCCCGTGCCCTGGCTGGGTGGGCGTTCGCTACCGTCATGGTGATTGTCCCCATCGGAGCCGCCCTCGGCCAAGCGTGGGAACACATCCGGGCGGTGATGTTTTGATTTTTTTCCAAGGCTTGCTATACCCACACTCTCTTTATCTCATAACACTCACGCTGCTTTAATCGCCCGGTTTCGGGTTATGTTTAGAATAGAAGTACGATGAAAGACCGATCCCTTTGCTTGTGGAGCTGTCTGTTGGGGTTCGCTGCTCTGTTGAACATTGCCACCCTTCCCCGCCCGATACCGGAGAACGCCCACCCTTTTCTAGCACAGTCCGAATGGATTCCCCTTGAAGACGAAACGTTTATCCAACGTCTTCAATATCCGGAAAAATTTCCTCCTGCCCTGCACCTTCCTGACCTTCGTTCCCTGCCCCCGACCGACTTACTGCTTCAAATCCTGCGCGGACAGGGGATCACCCGCCTGCGTTTCACCAACACGATTTGGAATAGCGGCCCGGGTGCCCTGGAAATGCGCGCCGCTCCCTTTCCTTTGCCTGGGGCAGTGCAAGTTTTCCAAGTTATTCTACGCACCGATGGGACGAGTATTTTTCAAAATGCGGGGCTGTTCGATTATCACGACGTACATGGGCACTGGCATTGGGACGGGTTCAGCATCTACCAGGTCTGGTCACTGACCCCAGGCGGTGCGCTTGACCAACTCGTCGCATCCAGTGACAAAGTGGGATATTGCTTGATTGATATGGAACCTTACCCGGACACGGATGCCCCTCCATTCCCCGAAGGGATAACCCCGCCAGCCGAACGCCAATATACGGGATGTATCTGGACATACCAGGGCATTTCTGCGGGCTGGATCGATTCGTACAAATCTCAAATAGGGGGCCAATACGTGGATATTACTGGCCTGCCCAATGGCGTGTACGCCCTGCAATCCATCGTTGACCCGGATAACATCATTCGGGAAGGGGATGATACGAATAATGCGGTGGTGGTGTATTTTCGGTTGGAAGGGGAGCGATTGATAGTATTGGGGGAGAGGTATGAGCTGCCTGAACCTGGGCAGATGCCGCGGTAATATGAAAGTTCTCCTTCCATATTCTGTTAACCTCCTAACGCCTCCTCAAACTTCGTCTGCAAATTATCCGCAGGTACATAACCACTCCACTTGTATAGAATATTCCCCTCCGCGTCGAGCAGCACATAATAAGGCCGCCCAACGTAGCTGAGTTCTTCCATCCACACTTTGGTTTTTGGATCATCAATATCAAGAAAAGTAAACAGCATCCGGTCACCAAATTCGTTTTTAAGCCCATGCACGATGGGCGCCATGCGCTGGCAGACCGTTCACCAATAGGCGAAAAACTCGATAAGCTGCACCTGCCCGGCGGCGAGTTGTACCGTTCCAGGGTCGGTAGCGACAAGCTGGTCAAGCGTAAAAGGCTTTTCTGCGACAGTTTCCGGATTGCTTTCGTTCGTTTGAGAACTCGTTTCTGGCGCGCTGCGACAAGCCGCCAGGCTCAAGGCCAGTAAAGGCAAAAGAAAAAGGAGCCACCGAATTCGTTTCATCATTTACTCCGTTTGGGGATTGGGTGATTGCGGATTTGAGATTTGCTGATTCACTGGATCGTTGACCTGCTGAATCGCGGCCTCGTTCACTGTATCGCGCTGACCAACACGGTCTCTAACTCCGTAAGGGACACGTATCCCACCCATTGCTGGATGATATTGCCATTTTCGTCGAGCAAAAATATATGTGGTTGGTAAATATAATCCAACGCTTCCTTGAATCTTTGCGTGTTGGCGTCATCAATATCTAAATAAACAAAATTGATCTGGCTATTATACTTTGCTTCCAGCCCATGCACGATGGGCGCCATCGAACGGCAGACCGGTCACCAAAACGCAAAAAATTCGACTAACTGCACCTCGCCAGAAGCCAAATTGACCGTCGAAGGATCCGTTGCGTGTAGTTCGGGACTACCTAGAGGGGTGGTATCGCCGGGCGATTCCTCCGAGGTTTGCGTAGGCATCGGAGTCTCTGAAGGAGGAATTTCGGTCGGAACTTCAGCGATTTTGGTCGCTGTGGGTTCGGAAGTGGGGTCAACCACCGCAGGTTCCTCTACAGGGGTTTCCGTCGGTGGCAATTCGGCAATTTGCTCCACCTCCGTTGGAACACTGGTAGGAAGGTCGGGGGCCTGAACAGTTGGAAACACTTGCGCGCAGGCCGTTGCCCACAAGGCCATCAAAACCCATAACCCCAGCCACAATCCTGGTATTATTTTCATAGGCATCCTCTAATTGAAAAGGAATAGAAATTTCTAGGCCTACCTGGATAAAAGCCTGGAAATTTTCATTCTGATCATAGCGTCTGAATCTTACCAAAAGATGAGAGACTTGTCTGATCACACTGGCCTGACATCCCCTCAGGTAATTCTTAAACTTCCAGAAAATGACCGAGTCCTTTTTCACAACGCAACGCTACCGACTGATGGCTATCACCATTCTCGTTATAGGGGCGCTCTGGATCGGTGCAAGTGCTGCCCCGCCGGGAGAAACCACGAAAGAAAAGATATCCGCTCCCCGCACAGGGTTCACCGCCCCGGACTTCACCCTCTCCACCCCAGACGGGGAAGTGTTCACCCTTTCCAAGTTGCGCGGCCGCACAGTCATCGTCAACCTTTGGGCAAGCTGGTGCGGCCCATGCCGCGCAGAAATGCCCGCCCTCCAACGTGTCCACGAAGCCTATAAAGACGCGGGCCTGGTCATCCTCGCTGTCAATGCCACCAACCAGGACAGCAAAACCGCCGCGCTCGCCTTCGCCACCGAACATGGCCTGACCTTTCCCATCCTCCTCGACCTGGACGGGCAGGTTTCCCAACAGTACGAACTCCGTGCTCTCCCCAGCACCTACTTCATCCGCCCCAATGGCATCATCGAAGAAGTTGTCACTCGACTCGGCCCCCTTGCCCTTCAAACCCCTGGCCTGATCCTGCTGCTCGGCTTCTGGTTGGGTCTTAATCTGGCAGAGCGACATGCCCCTCGCTTCAAGATTCACCCTGACCAGTTGTATAACCTCGCCTTCCTTGCGCTGATCACAGGGGTGTTAGGTGCGCGGCTTACCTTCGCGGCGCGGTTCCCTTCCGCTTTTGTGGCCAGTCCGGCCAGCTTGATTTCCCTCAACCCGGGTTTGTTTGACGTATTAGGCGGTGTGGCAACCAGTCTGGTTGCTGCACTCATTTACGGACAACGGAAAAAAATCGCCTTCTGGCCAGCCCTGGATTCATTTACGCCACTTTTTTCTGTAATGGCTGTTGCAATCGGGTTAGCCAATCTAGCATCTGGCAATGGCTTTGGGGCGGAAACCTCCCTGCCCTGGGCGATTGAACTCTGGGGTACAAAACGCCATCCTACGCAAATCTACGAAACCTTTGCCGCGCTGGGGATTCTCACCCTGCTCTGGCCGGGGCGGGGACTCCTTGCCCGGCGCGCGACCAACCCCGGCAGTTTTTTTCTCCTTTTTCTTACGCTCAGTGCGTTTTCTCGTTTGTTCCTCGAAGCCTATCGCGAAGACAGCGCAACCCTGCCCAATGGCTGGCGGGTGGCCCAGATTTTGGCCTGGACCGTGCTTGCAGGAGGACTGTGGGGGCTGGAACGTATCAGCAAATCAGCAATTTATCAAAACAACAATTAAAAGCTCTCACCCCCATCCAACCAATCTCCAAATTCTACTCCCAAGGATTTTCTATGGACAAAGTACTCATCAAAGATATTCTGGCACGCGGTATTATTGGTATCAATGCAGACGAACGGATTAAACCCCAAGACATCATCATCAATATCGAGATCACTGCGGACCTCCACCAGGCAGGTGAGACGGACGCTATCGAAGATAGCGTCAATTACCGGACGATAGCCAAAAAAGCCATCGCCCAAGCGGAAACTGCCAAACGATTCACCGTTGAAGCCCTTGCCACAGACATTGCCAAACTCTGCCTTAAAGAACAAGGTGTAATCAGTGTGCGCGTCCGTGTGGAAAAACCCGGCGCAGTTAGGTTTGCGAAATCCGTTGGGGTAGAGATCGAGCGCAGCCGGGCCTAAATCCGCCCCGCTTTTCTTCCGTTTCGGTTGGGAGCGGGGTGTGATTCAATACCGTTACCATTGTGCATGGCCGTGTAAGTGAGGGGGTTATGCGTTTGGAGTTTCGCAATCCCCCATGCTATAATCACATTGACGTGTTTCCGCAAATCTTTACCTTGCTGACGACTCCTCCGGGGAATTTAACCTACCACCTGGTGTTGATTTTCTCGATCCTGGTGGTGTTGATGGCCGCGTTTGGACACTGGCGCACTCACCATAACCCCAAGGCTGGACGGGCTGTTGTGGGCTTGTTGCTCCTGGTTGCCAGTCGTCTATTCTTGACCATCCTGGCTGGGATTGCATTAACCGGCCTATTTACGGCGGCCTTGATTTTGCCGCCTACTGACCGTGCTATGACTTCGCTAGGGTTGGTTTTGATTATCTGGCTCTGGGGTTTTCCAGACTTTTCTCGTGGCGGTGATATTGCTTCTATTCTGACGCTCATGTTAGGCGTGACACTGGGCGTTTTGAGTCTCGTCGTCTGGGCAGGCCAACCGTCTGGCATCCCTTTCAATATGCACTGGCTCAGTTTGGGGTGGGAAATTTTCTCCATCATCTTGCTGGTTTTTGGCTTACTTCTCTTGCTTGTACGCCGCCCCGCCCTGTGGGGAATGGGATTTGGCATGTTCTTGATCCTTCTGATTGGGCATATTGCCGAAGCCTTTTTTGGCGACCCAACGGGTTCATACCCCGCTGCCGTTCGTCTCTCCCAATTGGTGGCTTTCCCATTATTATTTACGCTGACCCAACGTATGTTTACCCGTGAAGAACAATCCCCTGAGAGTCCCTTGCCCGAACAATTCCCCATTCCGACTGTTGCACCCCCTCCCCCGCGTGTCCCGGTCGATCCAGCCTTATTTGCTGACCTGTTTACCATTGCCACGGAACGAAACGCGGATCAACTGTACCCGGCAATTGTCCGGGCGGTGGCCCGAGCGTTGCAGGGGGATATTTGCTTAATGGTTTTGCCGCCCACCCCGGTTGGGGACATGTTAATCCGCGCGGGGTATAACCAGGTCCGTAAGGAGAATCTTCCTCAGGGAACGATCAAGGCGAATGAAGTACCCCGTCTGGCTTCAGCAATCCGGCAGGGACAGTCTATCCGGTTGCTATTACAGAATACTTCGGTCGATTTGCTTAACCTGAGTTCTATTTTGAATACCTCTCGGACAGGAAATCTGATCGCTGCTCCCATCGAGCTTCCCGATATGCAAGGGGCTTTGGTCTTGTACAGTCCGTACAGTGAATATGTATGGAAAGATGAGGATGAAAAGGCGTTGGCCCAGGTGGGGACTTCTCTCTCAAAAATGATTCAGGGCAATCAACACCAAGAATCGACCGGCGAGTTGGTCGAACAACTTCAAGTTGAGTTAAGTACGACTCTTGCCGAACGGGAACAAATCTTACGTGAAAAAGAGGCCCTGGCGAAAGAAGTTACCGGGCTGCGTGAGCAGAAGGCCAATCCATCCTCTGCCATAGATGAGAAAACGATTGCCCAATTGAAGGCGGCTCATGATGTGGCACAGACTACCATTCTTGCACTTGAAACGGAGAAAACACAAATTGCCCAGGACCTTGAGGATTTGAAGACCCGGCAGGATGAACTGGCTACAGAAAAAGAACAGGCTCAGAAGCTCAATGCGCAATTAAAAATCGAGTTGGACGAAATCCGTGCCCTTTCTCGTGCAGTTTCCAGCCCCAACGGCCAGGAACTGATCAAACAACTTCAGGAAGAAAATGAAAATTTGCGCCAGGAAATGAAGCGGGTTGAGGCGCAGTTGCATGTCGCACTGGCCGACACGCCGATGACGGAAAGCCAGTTAGAACACGAGCTGCGTAGTTCGCTCAAAGAAAACGCGCGTTTGCAAAAAATGTTAGGCGAATACGAAGTCAAGATATTCCAAATGGAACGCCAGATTCAAGCTTCGAAAACCAGCGAAAGATGGGAAACCATTGTCACGGTCGCCCAGGAGATGCGCCAGCCGATGTCCTCTGTCGTTGGATATTCGGATTTTCTGCTGAGCGAGTCGATTGGCATATTAGGGGCTTTGCAGCGCAAGTTTTTGGAACGAGTCAAAGCCTCTACGGAGCGCATGATTTCCATGATTGAAGAACTTGTGCAAATTGCCTCTGTTGAAGCCGGGCACACCAAGCTCAATGTCGGCAGCCTGGACTTGATGCGGGCGATAGACGCGGCTATTTCAGACACCAGTTCTGCCATCCGGGAGAAAAACATTTCCCTGCGGATGAATATTCCCGACAATCTCCCGAAGATTCAGGGTGACTACGAAGCGGTCCATCTTATTTTGACCAATTTGCTGCAAAATGCGGGGACTGTCACGCCGGAAGAAGGAGAGATTAGCATCAACGTCGGTTATGAAAGTTATGGGGATGACCAGGATTACGTCGTGGTTCAAATTGCCGACTCTGGTGGTGGAATCCCCTCTGAAGATTTACAACGTGTTTTTGGTGAACAGAGCGAACGCGCAGGTAGCAAAACGGGTGCGATTCGAGGGCTGGGTAGTTCCACGCTGGGGTTGGCTTTTACGAAAACTTTGGTTGAAGCGCATGGTGGGCGAATTTGGGTAGAGACTGAATTTGAAAAAGGATCCACATTTAGTGTGCTTTTGCCGCTCTCCAATGAAATCCCAGTAAGTATTCTTGCCAACTGGAGGAGCTAACCCATGTCCAACCTACGCCAGGTACTGGCAGGGATTCTGGCTGGGTTGGTTTCTTTGATCATTATCTTGGGAAGCCTGTCTCTTGCCCTTGCTGAGGGGTCGACAAGCGTGGCTTCGCTTCCTGTAACATCGACCGAAACCCCCTCTCCGCTCCCTACCACCCAGCCAGGTGCACCGACCTTTACCCCTTCATCTATCCCACAAGATACTGCCACAACAACTCCTATTCCAACATTAGTTTGCCCTATCCCACCCGGATGGGAGACGATCTTGTTAAGCGAAGGGGATGATCTGGAAATTATCGCACTGGAACGAGGCATTAGTCTGGAAGACTTACTTGCATATAATTGCATGAACGCTCCCGTCTTTCTCCCAGAAACCATCCTTTACGTTCCTCCGTTTCCCGAGGATACCGCGACCCCAATAGGGGTAGTTACCGAAACCCCGACTCCTACCTCTGCCCCCGTTTTTCTCCCCACGACGGCTATTCCGTGCGGCCCGCCTGCTGGCTGGATTACCTATAAGGTGCAATCGGGGGATACGTTATATAGCATCAGCCGGGCATATTACACCACTGTTTTTGCCTTGCAGAATGCCAATTGCCTGACTGGAACCAAAATCATTACGGGACAAATCCTTTATGTTCCCAATGTCGCGACACGTACTCCTACACCAACGCCACTCCCTCCACTAACCTTCACGCCCACAAATACGCCGCCCACACCCACAGCAACCCCAACGAATACTTCCCCTCCACTCCCCACAGGGACGACCCCACCAACCAATACATCCACCCCAACGGAAACCCCTGCTGGAACAGCACTCCCCACGGAGACTGCGACTCCCACAGCAACATCCATAGAATCACCAACGCCAATCCCTCTCTCGGCGACCTACACTCCCACAAATTTATCCACTTCTACCAATACCCCCAATCCCACTCCTTCTGATACACCCACCCCATAAATCTTTATGCGTCGTCGCTTTCTCCTCTTTTCCCTTTCACTTGTGTTGATTTTGGTTTTGGCCTTCGCTTGCCGGGGACTTGCCGATATTCCCCTTTCCCCTCCTACGAATTTTCTAGTTACAACGAATACCCCATCGCCAACCTTGATAGGCGGTTTTGTTATCCCCTCAAACGCGACAGGTACACCTACCCCATTCCAACCGGTTCCTTCAACAGCTATTGCTGTTACCCCCACAACAAATCCCACCTCTTCTTGGGGAAAATACCCGTCTCCCAGCGTGGACCCGGATATTCCTATTCCTCCACCAGTTGAATTGATCCGCCAGCCTGCCGGGCAAATTAACATCCTCCTATTGGGATCTGACGAAATACCGGAGGAAGGTGGTTTTCGCACGGACTCGTTGATGCTTGTTACGCTGAACCCAAACCTGGGGACAGCGCATGTCACCTCCTTTCCGCGAGATTTGTATGTATACATTCCGGGGTGGACCATGCAGCGAGTCAATACAGCCCTGCAAAAAGGTGGGTTTGAATTGTTGGCTGCAACCTTTGAATATAACCTGGGTGTTTATCCTGAACATTTTGTTATGGTGAACTTCAACGGATTTGTGGAAGGGGTTGACAGCTTGGGAGGACTGGACATTGAGGTTTCCGAACCCCTGGCCGATCCATATGGGTACGTGCGAGATGGATTAGTTCACATGGATGGCTTGACGGCCTTGTGGTATGTGCGCTCCCGTTTGACAACCAGTGACTTTGACCGTGCCCGTCGCCAGCAGGATGTGTTGGTTACCTTGTTTATGAAGTTGATCAGTCTGGATGCCGTCAAACGTGCGCCGGAACTATTTAATATCTATCGGGACAATTTCATAACCGACCTCACCTTGGGAGATGTCACCCCACTGCTGGGGCTGGCGAGTGAGTTAGGCGGTGACCCCTCGCAAATTGATGCTTTTTATATTGGGCAAGAACAGGTGACAGATTTTCGCGTTCCCTCCAGTGGTGCATTGGTTCTGCTTCCCAATTATGATGATGTGATGGAAGTGATGCGCCAGGCGCTTAACGCGCCAGATTAAGCAAATGGGATGAAATCTTATCGTAATTTTCAACGCCTATCAGGTTGGATGATCATCCTGTTACTTGCAGGGATGGCATACGCCTGTGTGGATTTTGCACAAAACCCCATCCCGCTTGCCCAGGTTTCTTTGCCGGGAACAACATCGGCCACCATCACACCCACACCTACTTTTTTTTCACCGTTTACAAATACCCCTGTTCCAACCGAAACTCCCACCATTACAGGGACCCTTGCACCGACCGAAACCCCTGTTCCCACCATTACCCCCATCACACCGCTTTCTCTGGGTACGCCGTTTCCTACGGATGGAAATGAAGTAATCAATGTTCTCCTGCTTGGCGCTGATTACAGCACGGGCATCATCTCCCGCACGGATGCGATCATCATCGCATCCATCCGTCCGGGGGACCGAATGGTAACGTTGATCTCGATTCCTCGCGATTTGTATGTGTCCATTCCCGGACGAGGGATGAACCGAATCAATACGGCCTATGTGTACGGAGAGTTGGATAGGTATCCCGGCGGCGGGGCGGCGCTTCTTAGAGATACGATTTACAATAACCTTGGGGTGACTATTGACCATATGGCGATGGTGAATTTTGACGGATTCCGCCAGGTTATTGACACATTAAGTGGAATAGATGTGCCGTTGGCCTGCCCTTTTGCCGATTACCGTTTGAATGGGGCAACCGGGAGTTTGTATTGGTATTCGGTAGGGCCAGGGTTGGTTCACATGGATGGATATACGGCTTTATGGTACGCGCGGTCTAGGATGTCTTCGAACGATTTTGACCGAGGTCGGCGACAACAGGAAATCTTACGAGCTATTTATACGAAGGCTTTGAAACTCGATATCATTTCGCAAATTCCTGCTTTGTATCAAAATTTTCATGAAGTGGTTCTGACCGATATGACTCTGGGTGATATTCTTGGGATAGTTCCGCTGTCTTTAGATATAAAGGTTCCCCGCATCCGCAGTTTTTCAATCAGTGGCCCCCTTGTAAGAAGTTGGATTACCCCAGGAGGGGGATACGTTCTTCTCCCGAACTATGATGGTATTTATCGTATGTTGGAACTTGCGCTTGGGCCACCCGCTGGCGAGGAGGTGGATCACCTGCGGACGGTCGTTGATGTTTGGAATTTGACACCGAATTCGAGTTGGGATGCACTGGCTGCGGAGCGGTTAAATTATGCAGGATATCAAACTTCTTTTTTCCCGCCTGTGATTCAGGATGCAAATATTACCTTATTGTATGATTTGACCCTTGAACAAAATCTGGAGAAAAGCCGGGAATTATTAGCGCTTTTTGGCTTGAGTGATGCGAATTTACGTAGTGAACCAATAGGAGGTGAGGTGTCTTACCGGCTGGTTTTAGGGCGTGATTTTAATCCGTGTTTTGCCCCCTTTCAAATTGAACGGTAAGGGAACTACTCAGCCAGGGTAAAAGGTTCTCTGCTTCAGCCTGAGCAGTTACAAGATAAGATGAAGATGCCTACGAGGGAATGCTAAGGAAAGTTATCAGGTAGTTTTTTGGCACGCAAACCAAGAAAGAGAGGAATTTCCTGATTTGCCAGATTTTCGGCTCTGGCTTGTGGGCCTGTGCTGGTTTTATAAGTGGGAATTTCGCGAAATTGATCGACGAGCAAATGATTTTGAGCCAGGACATTTACGTAATCTTGAAGCGCGCGGTGAAAGCTGCGACTTACCCCTGATTGGCCGGGGTAGGGTTTGAGGGGAACGGAGAGCGGTGTCAGGTAACGGTCCACCCGACGAAATTGTAGCTTACGGTTTTCATCCCAACCCCATCCGCTTTGCCGGGGAACGCGAAAACAAGGGTGGGTCATCAAGAGCACCATTCGTCCACCGGGCTTGAGCGCCCAAGCTGCACTTTCGAACACTTCAGTCAAAGGATCCATATCTTGTATGCTAAGCAAGAAAACTACCCCATCAAATTGGTCCGCTTGAAGTTCAGGCATGGCGGATAGAAGACGCGCATCCCCATGAAGGAAACGCCCTTGATTACCATGATGTTGTCGAGCAAATTGAAGCAGTTTTTCGCTGATGTCAATACCTGTATACTTTGCACCCGCTTGAGCCACAAAAGGAGCCAAAACACCTGTTCCCGCGCCTAGGTCGAGAATTTGTTCTCCGGGTTGTGGGGCCAGTAGATCAAGAACGGCAGGAATCGCCAGATTGCGGTGATGCTTGCTGCCATCTTTACCTACCCAACCATCGTACCAGCGCGCCAGAGGCTCCCAACTGGTCGTGGGGGCACGGGGAGTTTTTCGTTTGGCAGCCATTGATCAATTAACAAAAACGGCCAGGGATTTCGGTTCTTTAGGAATCGGCGGGGAGGTCTCCAGATTTTGGGGTGTAAGTGGGGTGTACACCCCACTCGCACCCCAAAATCTGGCATTAACCACGGCAAATCCCAAAGAGCCGGGATTTCTGGAAGACCCTGGCCGAATAAGAAGTCAAGTTTGCCGGGTCTATGCTTTTGCTGGTTTATGATGAGCAGGGATCTCTTGTGGCTCTTTCGGTAAATTTATCCAAAAGTCGTAAGCAAAAATGCCAAAGATGCTCACCATCATACCCACTACTGCGGCAACCAGTGTGTTGATTATTTTTCGAGGTCCAATGGGTTCGCGTGGAATATTAGCGCCACTTGCTAATTTAACGGTGCCTTCGGAAATTTGACTTGAAATTTGCGTCTCAGCGAGTTTGCGGGCAAGAGTTACGTAAGATTCCGAGGCAACTTGATAATCTTGCTGTAAGCGTTCACTTGTAGTTTCCAACTCTTTGATCTGGCCTTGTAAGAGGAGAATTTCGCTTTGCAATGGGTCAAGCAAAAGATTGATATCCCGTGATTTTTGTTCAAGCACCTGGCTCATTTGACTGAGGTATAAACTTAATTCGCGTACAGTACGAGGGGAAGATGAGGATTGTGAATCAATTTGAATTTGCGGAATAGCTTGTTCGAGATTATAGGCCCTCAATTGCAACAATAACGCAGTCAATTCTGTATCGAAGGGGATTTCCTGATTGGCAGGTAATTCAGCTAACTGTTCCTGAAATATTCCTAAATCCTGGAGCGTCTGCTCAATGTTAGACTGGTCCGCCAGATATTGATTGTACAATGATTGACGGGTTGAAAGCCTTGCCCTGAAAATGGTCAATTCATTTTGACTTTCAAAGTTTATTAGGTCTTTTTGTGCAGTTTCTCGTTCTGTTTCAGCTTGAGCAAACTGTATTTGAATCGCCTCGGTGCTTTCTAGGTTTTCACCATAGATCTCATTGGCTTTTTGGACGAATATTTCGGCCCAAAGATTCACGATTTGAGCAGCTATTTCAGGATCAGAGGAAGTAACCACTAATTCAACAGAATTTGTCGAAGTGTTTCCCTCCACTACAGTCATTTTTTCTAAATCTTCAGGGTTTATTTCGGAGTCTCCTCCCTGGCTGATCCACGCGTCGTACAGGGTTTGCATCAAATCGTCCGTTTTAGCCAATTGAGCCACAGGCTTGTAGAAATCTAAATCAGTGTTTGTATCTGTTTGAAATCTTGTATCAAAGGTCAACGAATAACGGGGCTGAATAATAACGGCGAGTGCCCTTGCTTCATATGTTGGGGGTAAAACAAAAAAGCTAACCAAAGCTGCAACAACAGCAAATAATATGGTAAATCCCGCAATCCATTTCCAGGATTGAATCAAAAGCAAAATATATCGTTGGAGATCGATTTCTTCATCCATATAAACTCCAATAAAGGTTTAGTGAAAACAGGCGCTATCATAACCGACATAAATGTTTTTGACAACTTCGTGAACTTTTATCGCCGGATATGTGGTGCAAACCAAAAAGCATTATCATCATCAGGGGAAGCTTTTGCCTTTACCGTTAAGATAAACTGGACCGCTTCACCAGCGATTGGACTTAGGTCCAGGTCAATGATCGTAACTTCTTCGTCGTATTCTTCGTCCCACGTCCCCAGGGTTAGAATTTCGTTGCCACCATTAAGCTTGTAATCCAATTGGAAGGTAACCTTGCACTTTGGGCTATTCTCCAGACACCCGACTTGTGCAAAAAAATGATCTCCAGATTGGATTAATATGGCCGGATAAGTTCCCGCGATATAACCCTGCGCTTCTTTCTTTGGGAACATCCAAAGGGTAGGCTCATCCTCGTGGCGATTTTCGAGCGCGGGGTTATTCAAGATGGTGACAAACCCGCTGGAGTCTCCTTTCGTCCCGGGGCAAGGTAATGTGCCATCTTCGTTTGTCCACACCGCTGCACACGCATTCACGGCAAAGTTGAATGCCTGGCCTGTTTCGGGAGAAACCACTTTGATTTTTACGGAAACCGGCACATCGTAACTCTCTCCTACGCCAAACGGCTTGCCATCTTCGCTTTGGAGAAGCCAAAATCCCTGGTATGTGTTCGGTGAACCGGGGGCTTCCATTTTTACGGAGATATCAATCGTTTCGCCAGGTTTAACCGAATGGGGCAGCAGATTGATTTTTTTTCCACTCATCCGCTCGCCGCTGGCATAAACCAATGCATATTGGGTGGTCCAAGTGCAGGAACCGGCGTTTTTCAATCGCCAGATTTTTATGAATTCAACGTTGGGATTGAAGGTTGTTGAATCGGAGACTGTGACATCTGAAATGAAACTGGCAGCATTGCATGGCGTTACCGAGGTTGCTGTGGCAGGGATTGGGGTAAAAGTTGGAAGCGGTGTGATGGTGGGGAGCGGAGTCGCCGTCTCTGTTGGGGTCGGAGTGGGGGCATCGGGGGGAATAGGGGTTTCAGTGGCGGTAGCTGGCACAAGAGTTGGGGTTAGGGTCGGGTTTTGCGCAATGGAGGTGATCTCAGCAATCACGGTTTGAGCAATCGCGGTAAAGGTAGCCTTGGGATTGTCCGGGTCAGGTGAAGGGGTCACAGATGCCGCAGGCTGTTGGGTGGGTATCTGTTCGATGGGGGTGCCAATGTTACAGGCAAACCCCACAAACATTGCCAAAGTCAGGAGAAAAAGGAATTTGTGGGTCATGAAGGCGTTTCCTTTTGCTTACACGTCACGGCAGCCAAATTTGCAAGATTCCCCCCTCCAATCCGCCCCCCAATGCCAGAGAGCTGTCCTCCATGATCACTCCGGCGAGGTTAGTGAGTAACCGGGACCGCAAATTGTCAGTGAAAAGGATACTGGCCTCCCCATCAACATATTGGATATAAGCCAATTGATCCATTTCCTGGTTGGGAACGACCAACTCCGCAAATCCATCCCCATCAAAATCCCCTGCCAAAGCCATATCCAGGTTGCGGGTGCCGATACGGTGTGAGCTAAAATCTTCCAACAGAGTCAGCACTTCCAGGCGATCCCCCACCCATTCCGAGAATTCAACAATTCCACCGATATGTGGAGTCAGTACGTCGGCGAGCAAGATCTTCCCTGAAGAATCAAATGGTGCAGCGACAAGTTGGTGCCGCCAGCGAAATCCGCGCCCAATTGCCGGGCCAGCCGCAATCCGAGCCCCATGCTCATCGAATACCAAAATCTGTGCCCCGCTGTTCTCATCCGATGCAGTCACAATAATCTCTCGGATGCCATTACCATCCAGATCAGCCCAAATAGGCGCCAGGCCCTCTGCGACTTTTCCATCGGGGATAGAGGCGGTCCACAAGAGTTCGAAGGTGGGTTGTGTTTGCACCAGAGAAATACTGGCCGCTTCAATGGCATCCCCCAAAACCCCATGAGGATATACAGTCGTTGCCTGGCTCAAAACCAATAAGCGATGTTGCTCGTCTTGTAAAATGCGTGTGTCAGGAGGAATGTTGAGTGCCAGGCGTCCAATTTCCTGATTTTCCCACAAAACCAAATCTCCGTTGCCATCTACGAACGCCAATCGGGTGGGGTCATTCTGGACGACGACCGGGTGGGTGAGCGAGGAAGCGGACGGGATCGGGGGAACGATCAGAGAAGGGACTCCGCGTGCAACACGCAGAAGAGGAGGCATCCCAGGCGGGAGTTGTCCAGGGGGGATGGAAACCTCTGTCACAAATCCCTCTCGCAGGATGAAACCTTGAACACGGCCATCCGCCAACACAATCGCCCAAAGACTGCCCATCCCCTCCAGGGGAGTCGCTACGACCCACGCGGGGTCGCCGTCCAACGGAATTTCGACTGGCTCGAACGCGCCCTCGTGTCCTTCGAGAAACCGGTTGCCGTCGGCGCGCTGGTAGGTGTATCCGAACAGGGTCAGGTCATTCAGGCTTGTGGTCGGGGTCACCACGACGCCGGTCAGGTC